>DRPD01000273.1 GCA_011374735.1 Thermopetrobacter sp. | reverse complement strand
CGCCAACTGCACGCCGAACGACGGCACGCGCAAGCCACGCTTCCGGGTGCGCGCCCGGGTGCGGAGAAGCTGTCAGGTGTCGGCCACCGGCATCGACTTCGGCAGTGTCGGCAACCTGAACGCCCCGGTGACCGCCACCGGCACGTTGACGGTGCGCTGCACCAACACCACGGCCCATCGCATCAAGCTCGACGGCGGACTGGCCGGCGCCAGCCAGCCCGGCCAGCGCAAGATGTTCAAGGGCACCGACACCATCACCTACGGCATCTACAAGGACGCCGCCCACACCCAGGGCTGGAGCTCCACCGCCGCCGGAGACGTCAACGCCGTCGGCACCGGCTATGATCAGACCTACACCATGTATGGCAAGGTGCCGGCCCAGCCCACCCCGCCAACCGGCACCTATCAGGACACCGTGGCGGTGCGGGTCTATTTCTGAGCGCCGCATTGTGCTGATCGGCGCCGGCGGGTTATCATGCCGCCGCAAAAGGGAGAATCGCCCATGGGTGACGACGCGCAAACCCCGCCCGGCGACCCGCGGCGCGACGAGGTGTCGCGGCGGCGTTCATTGGCCGCCAAGGTGCTGGCCCTGGCCATGGCCTTCACGGTGCTTGGCGTGCTGGCCGTGTTCCTGCCCTCCATCGCCGGGTATCGCCTCACCTGGCTGAAGAATCGCGTCGCCATGGCCGAGGTGGCCATCCTGGCGGTGCAGGCGGCGCCGCAGCGCAAGCTGAGCGCCGACATGCGCCATGAGCTGCTGCGCTCCGCCGGGGTGCACGTGGTGGCCTTCAAGCGCGGCGGCAGCCGCCGCCTGGTGCTGCACGATGACATGCAGATGACCGCCGCCGCCCGCTACGATTTGCGCCGCACCGGCTGGGCGCGGGCGGTGCGCGACGCGCTCGCCACCCTGGCCGCCGGTGGTGATCGCATCATCACCGTGATCGACAAGCCGCCGATGATCGAGGGCCGCTTCATCGAGCTGGCGCTGGACGAGGGCGCCCTGTATCGCGACTTGCGCGCCCATGCGCTGGCCATTCTGAAGGCTTCGCTGGCCCTGGCCGTCAGCGGCGCGGCGCTGCTCTATCTGGCCATTCACTGGTTGCTGATCCGCCCCATCTCGCGGCTCAACGCCAGCATGCGCCGCTTCGCCGGCGATCCGCAGAATCCGGCCCATGTCATCAGCCCGTCGGCGCGCCGCGACGAGCTGGGCGCGGCACAACGCCAACTGCGGCGCTTGCAGCTGGAAACCCTTGGCCTGTTGCAGCAGAAGGAGCGCCTCGCCTCGCTGGGGCTTGCCGTCTCCAAGGTGTCGCACGAGCTGCGCAACATGCTCACCCAGGCGCACCTGATCTCCGACCGGCTGGCCATGGTCGATGATCCGACGGTGCGCAAGTTCGCGCCGAAGCTCATCGCCTCGCTGGATCGGGCCATCGACTACTGCACCGGCACCTTGAAATACGGCCGCGTGCAGGAGCCGCCGCCGGTGCGCGCCGCCGTTGCGGTGCGCCCCGTCGTCGATGAGGTGTTCGCCGCCCTGCCGCGCGAGGAGCGCGCCGCGCTGGTGCTGGTCAACGAGGCGCCGGCCGATCTGATGGCCGACGCCGACCCCGGCCATCTGCAACGCATCATCGCCAATCTCGTCAACAACGCCGCCCAGGCGCTGGCCGCCCGGCCCGACGCCTCCGCGCCGGGGCGCATCGTGGTCTCCGCCCGCCGCGAGGGGGCGATCGTGCGCCTGCGCGTCGCCGACAACGGCCCCGGCCTGCCCGAAAAGGCGCGCCAGCATCTGTTCGAGCCGTTTCATGGTTCCGCCAGGCGCGGCGGCACCGGGCTGGGGCTGGCCATCGCGCGGCAGCTGGCGGTGTCTCACGGCGGCGATCTGAAGTGGATCGACGACCATCAGCCGGGCGCCGCCTTCGAGCTCGTCATTCCCGATCGCGCCGTCGATCTCGCCGCCGCCCGCGCCCGTCGCGATGCCTGACGTTTCGCCGCCGCCCTTCGGCGTTTATGTCCACTGGCCGTTCTGCGCCGCCAAATGCCCCTATTGCGATTTCAATTCCCATGTCATTGCAAGCGTGGAGGTGGACGACTGGCGCGCCGGCTTCGCGCGGGCCATCGCCTGGTTCGCCGCGCAGGCGGCGGGCGCGGGGCCGGTCGGCAGCGTCTTCTTCGGCGGCGGCACGCCGTCGCTGATGCCCGCGTCGCTGGTGGAGGAGGTGATCGGCCATATCGCCGAGGCCTGGGGGCTGGCCGATGATGTGGAGATCACCCTGGAGGCCAACCCCGGCAGCGCCGACGCGGCGCGCTTCGCCGATTATGCCGCCGCCGGCGTCAACCGCCTCTCATTGGGCGTGCAGGCGCTGGACGATGCCGCCCTGAAGCAACTGGGCCGCATCCACACCGTGCGCGAGGCGCTCACCGCCTGGGAACTGGCCGTGACGACCTTCCCGCGCGCCTCCTTCGATCTCATCACCGCCCGCCCCGGCCAGAGCCCGGCGCAATGGGAGCGGGAGCTGGCCCGCGCCGTCGCCCTGCGGCCCGCGCATCTCAGCGTCTATCACCTGACCATGGAGCCGGAAACGCCGTTTCACAAGCTGCATGAGCGGGGCAAGCTGACGCTGCCGGGCGAGGACACGGCGCTGCAACTGGCGGAGATCACCACCGCCATGCTGGCCGCCGCCGGGCTGCGGCCATATGAAATCTCCAACTACGCCGCGCCGGGCGAGGAATGCCGCCACAACCTGCTCTACTGGCGCTATCACCCGTATGCCGGCATCGGCCCCGGCGCCCATTCGCGGCTCGCCGCGCCCGCTGGCCGCCGCCGCGCCCTGGCCGCCATCCGCGCCCCCGGCCGCTGGCTGGCCGCCGCCCGCCACGGCGGCATCGCCGAAGATGACACGCTGTCGCCCGAACAGGCCGGGCTGGAATACCTGCTGATGAGCCTGCGCACCACCGAGGGTCTCGATCCGGCCCGTTACGAACGACTGGCCGGCCAGCCGCTGGATGGCCGCGCCATCGCCGACTTGCGCGCCGCCGGCCTGTTGCGGGAGCGCGGCGCGCGGCTCAGCGCCACCGGGCGCGGGCGGCTGGTGCTGGAGCGGTTGATCGCCGAACTGGCGGCCTGAGCCGGAAGGTCAGGGGTTCAGGTGCCAGGCACAACCGGTCATCGCAGGCCTGCAACCGCAACCGGGCGATCAGCGCCGTGGCCGGTGGCCGCGACAATGGCAGGCGCACCACGAAGCGCCCCTGAAGCACCCTCAGCGGCGCGTCACTGAAGCCGAAGCGTTTCAGCTGCGCCGCCGGATAGCGCGCCGCGCCAGCGATTCCCAAAGGCGCCTTGAGGGAGAGGGTGAGGGACACATAGTCGTCGGAACTGGCCGGGTTGGCGTTCACGTGCCAGCCCTCCGCCAGCCGCACCTGCACCCGCAGCTCGCTGCCATCGGCACTCAGCGCCGCTTGCGCCCGCGCCACGCCGCCGGCCGCGTATTGCAGCGCGCCCACCTCGCCCCGCCTGAGCAGGTCGGCGGCGACGATACCCGCCGCGCCGCTGATGGGGTCATCGAGAGCGCGGCCCAGCACCACCCCGGCCAGCTCGTCGGCCCAGCGCCGCCAGGCCGGATCGCCGTCGCGCCGCGTCAGCCGCGCGAACACCTCCAGCAGCACCGATTGCGCCGCCGGCAGCGCCGTATCGGCGAACGGCCTGAAACGCACATGGCCGGTGCGCCCGGCGCTCAGGAAATAGCCGCCGTCGGGATCGGCGAACAGCCGCCTCGCCCGCCGCGCCAGCGCCGCCGCGCGCTTCAGCCACACGCGATCATCGGTCAGGTCGAAAAGCGCCAGCAGGCCACGCGCCAGATAGGCGTAATCGGCCAGCGTGCCCGCGCCATGGGGCTTGCCGTCATGAAAGCTGCGAAACAGCCGCCCCCGCTCATCACGCAGATTGTTCCACACGAAACGCGCCGCCTTCAGCGCCGCGTCGCCATAGGCGGCGTCATCGAGCAACCGCGCCGCCTCGGCCAGCGCGGTGATCATCAGCCCGTTGTGGCCGCTGATGATCTTTTCGTCCCGCTGCGGCGGTGAACGCCGGCGCCGCTGCGCCGCCAGCCGCTTCATGAGAGCGTCGAACCGTTTCCCGTCCTTCTCGTCCAGCGCCGAGCGGTTCGGCACCACGAATCCGGCCAGCTCTCCATCCGTGATCGCCCCGCCGGAGGCGTCAAGCACGAACGCCGCATCGGACTTGCCCAGCACGTTCTCCAGCTCTTCCGGACGCCACAGATAGTAGGCGCCCTCGCGGCCTTCGCTCTCGGCGTCGCGGCTGCTGTAGAAGCCGCCTTGCGGGGCGCGCAGATCGGCCAGCGCGTAATCGAGGGTGCGCCGCGCCGTGCGCAGGTGGAAGGGATCGCCGCCGATCCTCCAGGCGCGCAGGAACAGCCCGGCCAGCAGCGCCTGATCGGCGAGCATCTTCTCGAAATGCGGCTCATTCCACAACGCATCCACCGCATAGCGGTGAAAGCCGCCGCCGGCGTGATCCATCACCCCGGCCCTGGCGATGGTATCGAGCGTCACACGCAACGCCGCCCATGCGCCTTCATCCGCGTCCATCTCCGCGCGCCGCGCCAGCAGCCGCAACAGCGGCGCGCGGAAGTGTTTCGCGCCGCCGGTCAGTCCGCCGTGGAAGGTGTCGAACTGCCCAAGGATGGCGTCGCTGGCCTGCTTCAGCCCACGCTCATCGAGCCGCCCCCGGTGACGGCGGTTCAGGTAGGCGGCGACCAGCCGGGAGACACGCGCCGCATAGCGGCGCGTTTCCGCCTCTTGTTCGCGCCAGGCCCCGGCCGCCGCTTCGAGAATGCGCTTGAACCGCTCAGGTGGCGCGTAGATGACGGCGTGAAAGGGCTTCAGATCTGGGGTCAGAAACAGGTTGTTCGGCCAGCCGCCGCGTTTCAGCAGCGCCTCGGTGGCCAGCATGTAGCTCTCGTCCACCGCCGGGTTCAGTTCGCGATCCACCAGCACCGGGATGAAGTGGCGGTTGATGAAGCGGGCCAGAGCCGGATTCGTGAAGACCTCGCGTTGCAGCACGTGGCACCAGTAGCAGGCCAGATACCCGATGGAGAGAAAGATCGGCCTGTTGGCGCGCCGCGCCTCGGCGAAGGCGCCCGGCCCCCAGCGCCGCCAGGCGACGCGATCGGAGGCATGGGCCTTGAGATAGGGTGAGGGGGCGTCACGCAACCGCCAGGCCGGGGCCGTTTCCGCCTGTCCATGCGCCGGCATGATGAGCGCCACGGCCAGCAGCCAGACCGGCAACAGGCGCAGCAGGCGGATCGTCACGGAGCGTTTCATGCCCGCATGATGAACACAGGCCATTCTTGATGGCCAGTCACGTTTGCGCCAGCGAACGGTGGTTGTCACAGCTCGCCCCGCCTTGTAGGGTTCCGTTCACCGGAAGCGCCGGACAGCCAGAAAACAGGCCACCCATGCCAGCCAGACCTCCGCAGATCACATGGCCGCGCCGCCTCGTGCTGTCGCTGTCCCTGCTGCTGGGCGGCTGCATGCTCAACGGCCAGCCGCTGCTGGTGGACTTGCCAAAGGTGCAATCGGCCCGGCCGGCGACGGCGCCCACCACGGCGCCCCGGCACGGCGGGAAAGACCAGAAAGACGACGGAAAAGACGACACGGCGACAAGACGAGGCGGCACGGCGCGGCCCGCCCCCGCCGCCGCGCCCGATCAGGGTTTGCGCGCCCGACAGCGGCGGCTGGGCGAGGCGCTGGCCGGCAAGATTCTGCAACAGAAAAAACCCGTCACCAGTGGCCCGCGCCTGGCCCGGGCGCGGGCCGTCATGGACAAGTTGCGCGCCGCGGAAAAGGAAAGCGGCCTGCGTTGGCGCGTCCACCTGATCCGCGATCCGCGCCCCAACGCCTTCACCACCGGCGCCGGCCACCTGTTCATCACCACCTCCATGGTCGATCTGCTGCCCGAAGCGGGCCTGCTGGCCACCGTGCTGGCCCACGAAATGGCCCACAACATCCGCCTGCACGTGATCGACGCCTGGCAGAAGAAACAGCGTGCCGAAAGCGCCCGCAAATACGCCCGCGAGGTGCTCAGCCCCCGCCTCGGCGTGTGGGCCGGCAAGTCGCTGGCGTTCATCGTCAACACCACCTTCAACGTCTATTCACGTGCCCAGGAGAACGAGGCCGACAAGGACGCGCTGGTGCTGCTGGTGGCGGCCGGTTATCCGCCCGGCGTGGTGCTGGCCACCTTCGACAGGATGTCCCGCATCTTCCGCGACAAGCCGGCCCACGAGAATTTCTTCTACGGCAACCACCCCACCTACCGGGCCCGCCGCTGGCACATCCGCAATCTGATCCGGGCCCATTTCCGCAAGGAGGCGGGGCTGCCGCCGCAACGCGACAACTACCGGCGCAGAAAGCCGCTGCCGGAAACCGCGCGGTGAGGCGTCACACCGCCTTGGCGTGGCGGTTGGCCACCGGCTTGTAATAGGCGTCGAACGCCGCCGCCACCGTGCGCACGAACAGCCGGCGCTCTTCAGGCACCCTGACCTCACCATCGGCGATGACGCACAGGCCGTCCGCCGCCAGTTCGCCCAGCTTGTCCCACGAGGCCGCCAGCACCGCCGGATCGAAGCCATGGGCCCGCGCGATGTCGTCCGGGCGCGCCGCGAGAAAGCACATCAGCTGCTCGATGATCGCCGCGCGCATGCGGTCTTCGTCGCTCAGCTCAAGCCCGCGGTCGATGGCCGGGCGGCCCTCTTCCATCGCCGTCGCCCAGCGCGCCATGTCGCGCGCGCTTTGCGCGAAGCCCTGCGGCAGCTGCGAGATGGCCGAGGTGCCGAACCCGATCAGCGCATCGGCCGGATCCACCGTGTAGCCCTGGAAGTTGCGCCGCAAGGTGTGGTCGTGAAGCGCCCTGGTCATCGGGTCGTCATCGCGCGCGTAGTGATCCAGCCCGATGGCCGCATAGCCGTTGGCGCGCAGCGTCTCCTTGATGGCCAGCGCCTGCCGGTAGCGCGCCTCGATGTCCGGCATGTCCGCTTCGCGGATCATCTTCTGATGCTTCTTGAACCACGGCACATGGGCATAGCCGAACACCGCGATGCGGTCGGGCTCAAGCCCCGCCGCCAGTTCGGCGGAGCGCATGACGCTGTCTTCCGTCTGCCCGGGCAGGCCATACATCAGATCGAAGTTGACCCGCTCGATGCCGGCCGCATGCAGATCGGCCACGCAGCGCGCCACCATGTCGTAGGGCTGGATGCGGTTGACCAGCTCCTGCACGCGAGGCTCGAAGTCCTGCACCCCGAAGCTGGCCCGGTTGAAGCCCATGGCGGCCAGCGCCTTCGCCTTGTCGGCGTCGAAGGTGCGCGGATCCATCTCGATGGCGATTTCCGCCCCGTCGGCGAAGCCGAACAGGGTTTCCACCTTCTCCACGATGGCCGACAGGTGTTCATCCTTCAGATAGGTCGGCGTGCCGCCGCCGAAATGAAAATGCGTCACCCGGCCCTTCGGGCCGTTGATGAGCGGCGCCGTCATGTCGATCTCGCGCAGCAGCCGCTTCACATAGGCCTCGGCCCGCTCATAGGTGTTGGGGATGGTGGTGTGGCAGCCGCAATACCAGCACATCTGCCGGCAGAACGGGATGTGCACGTAGATCGACAGCGAGGCGTCATCGGGCAATTCGTTCAGCCAGCGCCGCCAGGTGTCATGGCCGAAGCCGTCGGCAAACCGCACCGCCGTCGGATAGCTGGTGTAGCGCGGCACGTCGGCGGTGGCGTATTTCAGCAAGCGCGCATCCATGGGGCTCAGGACTATAGCCGGACTTGCCGCGCCGGCAAGCGCGAAGGGAGATTCTTTCCGCGATTTAACCGGCCGGGGTCACACCAGATCGTGCCGCCGCGCCAGTCCGGCGATCAGTTCCGCGGTGCGTTCGGGCCGTTCGATGCAGATCATGTGCGCCGCGCGCGCAATCTCGATGTAGTCGGCGCCCGGAATGAGGTCGGCCATGGCCCGCACCAGTTCGGGTGGCGTGGAGCCGTCCTCTGAGCCGCACAGCACCCGGGTCGGCACCCGCACGCCTTTCGCCGCATCAGTCAGATCGGCCCCGGCGATGGCCATGCAGGTGGCGATGTAGCCGGCCGGGGGGCAGCGCGTCACCATGGCCCGCCAGCCGGCCACCGCCGCGGCGCGCTCGCGCCGGTAGTCCTCGGTGAACCACGCGCGCTCGATCATCGGCCACACCGCGGCGATGCCGCCCTTGGCCACCTGTGCGATGCGCGCGTTCCAGCTCTCTCGCGTGCCGATCCGGTGGGCCGTGTCGCACAACGCCAGCCCCGCCACCAGATCGGGCCGCGCCGCCGCCAGCCCCAGCGCGATCATGCCGCCTACGGAAATGCCGCACACGATGGCCTCCCGCATGCCGTGATGATCCATCAGGGCGGCCAGATCGCCCACGTGATCCTCCATGGCGTAGGGCACCTCGCCCACTTCCGACAGCCCGTGGCCGCGCTTGTCGTGGAACAGGAAGCGGAAACCCTGGCCGCGCAGCCGGTGCGCCACCTGGTGCCAGATGCGGTAATCGGTGCCCAGCGAATTGACGAACACCAGCGGCCGCGCCGCCCTATCGCGCCCGGCCCGCGCATGCAGCACCACGTCATTGACCCGCACGAACGCCATGGTCTTTACCCTCCCTTCGCATCGCATCTTGCGCGCCCGCGTGTGAGCGGGCATGGAGATTCATCATGTCCGCGCCAACGCCACAAGACAACCCGCCATGGCTCTCAGGCGCCGCGCCCTTGTCGGCGCGCCATCCCGTCTGGCTGTGCGACGTGTGGGGCGTGCTGCACGACGGCGGCCGGCCCTTCGCCGCCGCCGTGGAAGCATTGAGGCGCCATCGCGCCGCCGGCGGAGCGGTGGTGCTCATCTCCAATTCGCCGCGCCACGGCGCGGCGCTGATCCGGCAGCTGGACGAGCTGGGGGTGGATCGCGCCGCCTATGACGATGTGGTGACCTCCGGCGACGTGGCCCGCGCCGTCATCCGCCAGCGGGCCGGCGCGAAGGTCTGGCATCTGGGGCCGGTGCCGCGCGACGCCCATATCCGAGAAGGGTTGCCGGTGGAGTTCGTCGGGGAAGAGGACGCGCAAGTGGTGCTGGCCACCGGCCTGTTCGACGAATACACTGAAACCCCGGAAGACTACCGCGAACGGCTGCGCCAACTGGTGGCGCGCGGCGTGCCCATGGTGTGCGCCAATCCCGACCTCGCGGTGCGGGTGGGCGACGACATCGTGCCCTGCGCCGGCGCGCTGGCCGCCATTCACGAGGAGCTGGGCGGCGAGGTGATATGGGCCGGCAAGCCCCACCGGCCGATCTACGAGCAAGCGCATAAGAAGGCGGAGCGGGCCGCCGGGCGGACGATCGCGCGTGACGAAATGCTGGCCATCGGCGACGGCATCGCCACCGACATCGCCGGCGCCGCCAACTACGGCATCGCCGCGCTGTTCATCGCCGGCGGCCTGTCGCGCGAACGCATGCGGGACGACATGGCCGGTCTCATGAGTGAGATCCGCGCTGTGGCGCCGGGGGTGAATCTCGTCGGCGTCATGGCGCGCCTTGCCTGGCGGGCGCGCCGTGCTATGGATGAGGTCGGCAAGGAGAACGAGCGGGGATAGAGGCCCATGCACGACGTGGCGCAGGTGTTCTTCGAGGACATGAAAGAGGGCATGACGGCCACCGTCAGCCGGGTCTTGGACGATGCGGCCGTGCGCGCCTTCGCCACCCTCAGCGGCGACGTCAATCCGGTGCATCTCGATGATGATTACGCCGCCGCCACGCTGTTCGGCCGCCGCATCGCCCACGGCATGCTCACCGCCGCCTTGCTCTCCACCGTCATCGGCACGAAGCTGCCCGGCAAGGGCACGATCTATCTCTCGCAGAGCTTGCGCTTCCGCCGCCCGGTGTTCATCGGCGATGAGGTGACGGCCGAGGTGGAGGTGACGGCCATCGACCAGAAGCGCCAGCGGGTGACGCTCGCCTGCCGCTGCGTCGCCAACGGCAAGGAGGTGCTCAGCGGCGAGGCCGTGGTCATGCCGCCGTCGCGGGAGCGCGGGGCATGAACCGCTTCACGCTTGACCGGACGGCTCCGGCCGGAGCGCGCGGCGCGGTGGTGGCCATCGGCAATTTCGACGGCCTGCATCGCGGCCATCAGGCGCTGCTCGATCAGGCCCGCGTAGTGGCGGAAAGCGAGGGCCGCCCGTGGGGCATGCTGACCCTGGAGCCGCACCCGCGCGAGGTGTTCCGCCCCGACGAGCCGGTGTTCCGCCTAAGCCCGCTGCCGTTGAAGGAGCGGCTGCTGAAAGGACTCGGCGGCGACGTGCTGGCGGTGCTGCCCTTCGACCGCGCCACGGCGGCGCTTCAGGCGGAGGAATTCGTGCGCCGCTATCTCGTGAAGCGGTTGAATGTCGCCCATGTCGTCACCGGCTATGATTTTCATTTCGGCCACGGCCGCAAGGGCAATCCCGGCCTGATGCGACAGCTGGGCGCCGAGCACGGGTTCGGCGTCACCATCGTCGATCAGGTCACCAATGCCGACGGCCTCTCTCCGTTCGCCTCCTCCGCCATCCGTGCCCATCTGCGCCACGGCCACGTGGACAAGGCGGCCCATGAGCTGGGTTACTGGTGGATGGTGCAGCAGAAGGTGGTGGCGGGCGACCGCCGTGGCCGCGAGATCGGCGTTCCCACCGTCAACATCCGCCTGCCCGCCGGCTGCGAACCGAAGGAGGGTATCTACGCCATGCGGGTGCGCCCCGCCGATGGGGACATCGAGGGCCTGCCGGCCATGCCCCATCCGTCGGGATGGTTCGGCGCCGGCTACATCGGCTGGCGGCCCACCTTCGGCACCGCCGAACGCTTTTTGGAAGTTCACCTGCTGGACTTCGACGGCGATTTGTATGGCCGCGACTTGCTGGTGGACTTCATCGCCTTCATCCGCCCCGATCGGAAGTTCACCGACATCGCCGCCTTGCAGCGCCAGATGGACGCGGACATCGCCGCCATCCGCCAACGGCTTCAGGCGCTCATCGACGACGACCCGATGCGCGCCTTTCCCCTGGGCCGCTTGCAGCACGAAGGCCGAATTTAGGCCGGCACCTTGGGCCCGGCGGCGCGCACCGCCTCGTCCACGTGATCGGCGAAGCGGGTGAAGTTGTCGATGAACATCCCCACCAGCTTCTCCGCCTGCGCGTCATAGGCCGCCGGATCGGCCCAGGTGCGGCGCGGATCGAGGATCTTCGCCTCCACCCCCGGCACTTGGGTCGGCACCTGCAAGCCGAAGCAGGGATCGGTGCGCCACGTCCCCTTGTCCAGCGCCCCGCTCAGCGCCGCGCGCAGCATCGCCCGGGTGGCGGCGATCGGCATGCGGTGGCCGACGCCATAAGGCCCGCCCGTCCAGCCGGTGTTGACCAGCCAGCAGCGCGCCCCGGTCTTCGCCAGCCTGTCACGCAGCATCTCGCCATAGACCGCCGGGTGGCGCGGCATGAACGGCGCCCCGAAACAGGTGGAGAAGGTGGCCTGCGGCTCGGTGACGCCTTTCTCCGTGCCTGCCACCTTCGCCGTGTAGCCGGAGATGAAGTGATACATCGCCTGCTCCGGCGTCAACCTGGCGATCGGCGGCAACACCCCGAAGGCGTCCGCCGTCAGCATCACCACGTTCTTCGGCTGGCCGCCGCGCGAGGTGTCCGACGCGTTGGGGATGTAATGCAGCGGATAGGCGGCGCGGCCGTTTTCGGTGTATCGCGCATCGTCGAAATCGGGCCGCCGCAGATCGTCCAGCACCACGTTTTCCAGGATCGTCCCCCAAGTGCGGCAGGCCCCGTAAATCTCCGGTTCGGCGGTGGGCGACAGGCGGATGGTCTTGGCGTAGCAGCCGCCTTCGAAGTTGAACACGCCGT
>DRPD01000272.1 GCA_011374735.1 Thermopetrobacter sp. | reverse complement strand
GGACGGCTATTACTGGATCACCGGCCGCGTCGATGACGTGCTGAACGTGTCCGGCCACCGCATGGGCACGGCGGAGGTGGAATCGGCCCTGGTCGCCCATCCGGCGGTGTCGGAGGCCGCCGTGGTCGGCTATCCGCACGACATCAAGGGCCAGGGCATCTATTGCTACGTCACCCTGATGGCCGGGGTGGAGCCGACGGACGAGCTGCGCGCCGAGCTGGTGCAGCAGGTGCGCAAGGAGATCGGCCCCATCGCCACCCCCGATCTGATCCAGTTCGCGCCCGGCCTGCCGAAGACCCGATCGGGCAAGATCATGCGCCGCATCCTGCGCAAGATCGCCGAGAACGACTACGGCAACCTGGGCGACACCTCCACCCTGGCCGATCCGTCGGTGGTCGATGACCTGATCGCAAACCGGCTGAACCGGTAAGCGCCCGTTAACGCTGTTTCTTCATCAGGCGTTGGCGGTTCATGGCATATCCTCTCCCCGGTGTTCTTGTCATGCATGGGGGAGAGGCCATCATGAACCGCCGCGAACTCGTTCTGACCACCGCCGCCCTGTTGGCCGCGTCCGTTTCGCCCGCCGCCGCCGGCCGGCGCTTCGATTTCCGCGCCGTCTTCGGCGCGCCACCCCGCTCGGCGCACTACGCCGGCAAGCGCATCGTCGCCTTCGCCACCGAGGAGAAGCCGGGCACCATCATCGTCAACACCCGCGAGCGGGCGTTGTATTTCGTGCTGGGCGGCGGCAAGGCCATCCGCTATGGCGTCGGCGTCGGCCGGGCCGGCTTCGAATGGTCCGGCGTGGCCCGCGTCGGCGCGAAGAAACCATGGCCCGAATGGCGCCCGCCGAAGGAGATGATCGCCCGCGAACTGAAACAATACGGCCGCCGCCTGCCCGATGTCATGGCCGGCGGGCCCGACAACCCGCTGGGCGCGCGCGCCATCTATCTGTTTCAGGGCAAGCGCGACACCATGTATCGCATTCACGGCACCAACCAGCCGCAGAGCATCGGCCGCGCCGTCTCGTCCGGCTGCATCCGCATGCTCAACGAGGAGGTGATCGACCTCTACGAGCGGGTGCGCGTCGGCGCCAAGGTCATCGTCATGTAAGCCGCGTTCCCTGCCTTGCCGCCGACGGCTTCCTGCCTGTCGGGCGGCCGGTTTTTTCACTCGCCCCGGCCCGGTCAATGTCGTAAATAGGATGAACCGGACGACCAATGCGCATGGGGGAGCATTTCCAGGAATCATGGCTGAGGACGACAAGAAGACCGCCGGCAGGAAGGGCGCGCGCGCACCGGTCATCGACCTGAAGGCCGAACAGGTGGACGGCGCGGACAAGGCGAAAAAGGGCGGCAAGAAGACGGCCGCCGCCAAAACCGCCCCACCGCCGGGCAAGGCGAAGAAGGCGCCGCCGAAACCGGCCGGCAAGGCCAAGAAGACGGACGCCACGGACAAGGCCGCCGCCGCGAAAGGCCGCGAGAAGCCACCGCAAGAGCGCAAGAAGAAAAAGAGCCGCAAGGGCCTGCTCGCCGGCCTCGTCCTGTTGCTCGCGTTGCTCGCCGCCGGCGTCTGGTTCACGCCCCTGAAACGCTATCTGCCATCATGGCCGCCGTTCGCCGCGCCAGATGGCGCGAAGACGGCCGCGACCGACAAAACGCTGGCACCGGCGGCCGACGAACAGCCGCCCGTGGCCACGCCCAGGGCCTCCGAAACCCCGCCAGCGGACGCGGCCCCCACCCCGGGCCGCGACGAACCCGCCAAGGCCGGGCAAGCGCCGCAAGAGAAGCAATCCACCGACTCCGCGGCCCCGGCTGGGGAAGAGCGCCCCGCCGCCACGGCAACGCCTGCCACCGGCCCGGATCCCGCCATTCAGGGCGAACTGGCGGCGCTGAAGGAGCGCCTGCGGGCGCAGCAAGCGAAACTGGCGGCGCTTGCCACACTGCAACAGGACATCGCGGCCCTGAAGGAGAAAACCGCCGCCATCGACGAGGTGCGCAACGACATCGCGGCGCTGCAGAAGCGGCTGGCGGCGCTGGCCGCCAACCTTGACGCGCTGAAGGCGGCTCCGGCCACACCGCCCATCGGCGCCGCCTACGCCGCCTTGCGCGCCAGGGTGACGG
>DRPD01000271.1 GCA_011374735.1 Thermopetrobacter sp. | reverse complement strand
TTCCTCGAAGCGCGGCCATTGCAGGATGCCCCTCAGGCGGCCGGAGAACAGCTCGGCATATGTCCGTTCGCTCATCGGCATGGCCTTCACTATACGCGCCCGGCCGGTGTCGCCAAAGCGACGATCAAGAAAACGTGATGGCCGTCAGGCGGCGCAGGGGCGGCCCTGGGCGCGCAGATCGCGCAGGCGGGCCAGATCGCTCAGATACGGCTCCCGCGGGGCCAGGCCGGCGGCGAGCTGGTCGAGAACCGCCCGGTTGAAGGGGCGCAGGTCGTCATGCAGGCGGTAGAATACCCACTGCGCCTGGCGGCGCACCTGCACGATGCCGGATTCGCGCAAATAGGCCAGATGGCGCGATACGCGCGGCTGCGAACGTTGCAGGGCGTTGAACAACATGCACACGGACAGCTCCTTCTCGCATGCCAGCAGGTGGATGATGCGCAGGCGCGTTTCGTCGGACAGCGCCTGAAAGAAATGAGCTTCGTTCATGGGTGATCTCTTTATCTGGTTGTGATGGCTGTTGTTGTGTTCTTACGCATACGTCAACCAACGGCATGCAGCTTTCATACCATCATATGCTTATTTCCTTATATGTCGTCAAGAAAATATGGATACGTCACCGGCGAACGGGGCGGCGGCGGGATCATTCGGCGCCGCAATAGATGCGGTGCAGCACTTCCATGATGGCCTCCACCTCGTGGCTGGCCAGGGAATAGTGGATCTCCTTGCCCTGGCGGCGGGTCTTGACCAGATGCTCGGCCCTGAGGCGCTGCAATTGCTGCGACACCGCGGCCTGGCGCATGTTGAGGCTGTCCACCAATTGGCCGACGGTGTGCTCCCCGGTGGCCAGCAGGCACAGGATGCGCAGCCTGGTTTCATGGGCCAGGGTCTTGAGAAAAGCGCTGGCCTGGCCGGCGCCGCGCTCCATTTCCTTCGGCGGAATACGGATATCCGTCGTCACGTGTTCTTCCTCCCCGGATCAACGGCGCGGCCGGTTGTCGTGGTTATCGTTGCGCCGGCGCGCCGCTTTGCATGTCCATGAGCAACCGCTGCAGACGGGCCCAGAACAGATCTTCTCCCTGATACCCTTCTATTCTGCCCACCTCATGCCCGTTATCGTCGAGCAACACGAAGGTCGGCGTCCAGAACGGCACCTTAAGGCGATTCAATTCCGGCGGCAATGGTGCCCCAATGTCAACGACGCGCAAGGGGGCGCGCTTGCCTTCTTCCGTCTTGTGGTAGATGACGCCGACTTCCTTCTTCCAGCGGATGCAATACGGACAGCCGGCGCTGTCGAAGAAAATCAGCTGCGCGGCGGCGGCCGGCAGCGCCGTGGCCAGCAGCAACAGCAAGGCGCCGGCCGCCCGCAACAGGCGCGCGCGTATGGTCGTCCTTCCGCCTCGCGTCATGGCGCCTTCTTCAACAGGCTGTCCAGGCGGCTCCAGAAGGCGCCCTCGTAGGTATAGCCCTCGATGCGGCCGATCTCGCGGTTGCGGGCGTCCACCAGCACGAAGGTGGGCGAATAGCGCACGCCGCGGATGTGAGACAGCTCCTTGGGCACGCGATACATGTTGACTTGCCGCAGCGGGGCGCGCCTGCCCTGCTTCGTCTTGTGATAGACGCGGCCGACCTCGCGCTTCCACACGGCGC
>DRPD01000270.1 GCA_011374735.1 Thermopetrobacter sp. | reverse complement strand
GGATCTGGCGCAAATTTCCATTCTGGCCCTGGCCGAGCAGTATCTGGCCGCGATCCATGAGGCGCGGCGCATGAATCTGGAACTGGCCGCCGACTGGCTGGTCATGGCCGCCTGGCTGGCGTGGCTGAAATCGCGCCTGCTGCTGCCCGCCCCGCCGGATGAGGACGACGCCCTGCCGCCGCGGGAAATGGCCGCCCGGCTGGCCTTTCGCCTGCAACGCCTGCAGGCCATGCGCGACGCCGCGAAACGGCTGATGGCCGGCCCCCAGCTGGGCCGCGACGTGTTCGCCCGTGGCATGCCGGAGCCGGTGCGGGTGCTCAGGCAGGCCGAATACACCGACACCCTGGTCGATCTGCTGCGCGCCTATGGCGGCATCGTGCGCCGCAAGGTGGCCAGGCGCGGCTATCAGGTGGAGCCGCAACCGGTTTGGACGATCTCGCAGGCCCGCGAGACGCTCGAAAGGCTGGTTGGCCGGATCGGCGAATGGAGCGCCCTGGACGGGCTGCTGCTGGAATATCTGGGCCAGCCGCAAAAGCGCCGTTCGGCCATCGCGTCGGGCTTCGCCGCGGCGCTCGAACTGGCCCGCGAGGGTGATCTGGAATTGCGCCAGGAAGCGCCGTTTGCGCCCTTGCTGGTGCGCAGCCGCTGACGGCGGCGAACGGAAAGGCGAACGGAAGAAAGAGAGGACGGACATGGCCAGCGAACCCACCAGACCGGCCAAGGACGAGCGCCCCGGGGCGCCCCGCGAAGAAGAGGCCATGCCGCCCTATCTGAAGCCGCTCACCGACCCGGCCCAGATGCGGCGCATCGTCGAGGCGCTGCTGTTCGCCGCCGATGCGCCGCTGGCCGAGGCCGAGATCGCCGCCGCCCTGCCCGAAGGCGCCGACGTGGCGGCGCTGCTGAAAGAGCTTCAGGCAAAGTATGCGGACGGCGGCGTGCGGCTGGCGCAAGTGGCCGGCAAGTGGCAGATGCGCACCGCCGACGATCTGCGCTACCTGCTGCGCAAGGAGGTGAAGGAGGAGAAGAAGCTCTCGCGGGTGGCGCTGGAGACGCTGGCCATCATCGCCTATCACCAGCCGGTGACGCGCGCCGACATCGAAGACATTCGTGGCGTGGCCATGTCCAAGGGCACGCTGGACAAGTTGATGGAGATCGGCTGGGTGAAGGTTCGCGGCCGCCGCCGGGTGCCGGGCCGGCCGGTCACCTATGGCGTCACCGAGGAGTTCCTGACCCATTTCGGCCTGAACAGCGTGCGCGACCTGCCGGGGCTGGCCGAATTGAAGGGCGCCGGCCTGCTCGACGCCGATCTGCCGCCCGGGTTCGAGATGCCGCAACCGCAAGGCCAGGCCGGCGGCGAGCGCCTGCCGGCGTTGGACGAGGACCACGCGCTGTTCGATGGCGCCGCTGAAGACGACGCCGAGCCGCCGCTCGACATGCACCTGCCCGACGGCCCCGGCGCGGCGCGCAAGCCATGAATCAGGCCGCCGCCAGACTGGCGCCACGTCGTTCACGCCCCGTGGCCTGGAGGCATCAATCGGTGAAGCGCACGCCCATCTTGTCGGTGGAGCGCCACACCACCTCGCAGGCCCGTTCGCGCAGGTTCACGGGAAACTGGATGATGAACTGGTCGGGCAGCAGCGCCGGATTGGACACCCGCAGGCAGCAGCCGGTATCGGAGAGATTGCGCACGCGGCAGGTGAGCGTGGACTGGCGGTCGTTGAAGATCACGAACGCCTGCTGCAACACCCGGTGCCGTTGGCTGGAACGCTTGTCGCCGCCGCTTCGGTTGGTCAACATGTGATTCATGGTCACTCTTTCAGGTGCATCACCACCCCCATGGGTCGATGGACTATCACGTGCGGGTAAAGACTCTCTGAATCGGTGGGGGAAAACGGCGCTTATCCGGCGCGCGCGAAGCCGCCGTTGGCGGTGCGCGCCACCTGTCCGGCCAGCTCCAGCTCCATCAGCGCCGCCACCACCACCGCCGCCGGGGTGTCCACCTCGCGGATCAGGATGTCCAGATCGGCCTCCTGCGCGCCGATCAGGCTCAGCAGGCGGCCATGCAGATCGGCCGGAGGCTCCACGTCGGCCGGTGGTGGTTCCGTCTCGTCGAACAGCCGCGCCTCCGGCGGCGTTCTGGCCGCCAGCGCCGGCAATTCGCGCAACACGTCCTCGGCGTGGCGCACCAGGCAGGCGCCGTGGCGGATCAGGCGGTTGACGCCACCGCTGCGCGGATCGGACGGATGACCGGGCACCGCGAACACCTCGCGCCCGAACTCGCCGGCCAGCCGCGCCGTGATCAGCGATCCGGAGCGCACCGCCGCCTCCACCACCAGCGTGCCCAGGCTCATGCCGGCCACCAGCCGGTTACGGCGCGGAAAGTGCTTGGCCTGCGGCGTCGTGCCGGGCGTCATCTCGGTGATCAGCAGGCCGCGCTCGCCGATGGCCTGCATCAGCCGCGCGTTCTCGCGCGGATAGACGTGATCGATGCCGCCGGCCAGCACCGCGATGGTGCCGGTGTCGAGCGCCGCCTCATGGGCCGCCGTGTCGATGCCGCGGGCCAGCCCGGAGACGATGCCATAGCCCTCCGCGCCGATTTCGGCGGCCAGCCGCCGGGCCATGTTCAGCCCGGCCAGCGAGGCGTTGCGCGCTCCGACGATGGCCAGCAGCGGCATCTCGGCCAGTTCGGCCCGGCCCTTGATGCAAATGAGCGGCGGCGGATCGTCGGTGTGGCGCAACAGCGGCGGATACCCCGCCTCGCCGCGCGCCACGAACCGCGCCCCGGCCGCCGCCGCCGCTTCCAGGTCGGCCTCGGCCCGCTGTTCGGGATAGATGCGGATGCGCTTGCGCCCGCCGCGCGCCGCCAGCCGGGGCAGGGCGGCGAGCGCCTCCGCCGCCCCGCCATAGCGGTTGATGAGCTGAAAGAACAGGCGCGCCCCGACGTTCTGCGAGCGCGACAGCCGCAGCCAGTCGCGCCGCTGTTCGTCCGACAGCAGCACCCCCGGGGCGATCACGGGTCGTCCCTCGTCTTGATGGTTTCTTCCTCGCCGCGCAGCAGATCACGGATATTGGTGTGATGGCGGATGAAGATCAGCGCCCCGGCGGCGATGGTGAACAGGATGATCTTGCCGTCAGCCCCCAGCAGCCACGCCGCGACGGGCATCAGCGCCGTCGCCGTCAGCGCCGAGAGCGACGAGATCCTTTTCCACCAGGCCATGAACAGCCACATGGCCACGAAGGCCAGCCCCAGCGCCCAGCCGAGCCCGCCCAGCACGCCGATGTAGGTGGCCACCGCCTTGCCGCCCCTGAAACCCAGCCACAGCGGGAACACATGGCCCACGAGCGCCCCGGCGGCGGCGGCCAGGGCCGCCATTTCGCCGCCCCAAAGCCCGGCCGCCAGCACCGGCGCGAGGCCCTTCAGCATATCCATCAGCAAGGTGGCGGCGGCGATCGGCCGGGTGCCGTGGCGCAGCACGTTGGTGGCCCCGATGTTGCCCGATCCCATCCGGCGCGGATCGCCCAGCCCCGCCGCCTTCATCAGCAGCAGGCCATAGGGCACGGAACCGGACAGATAGCCGGCCAGCCCCCACAGGATGACGGAAACATCGCTCATGAGGCGGCATGGTAGGCGAACACGTCGCGCCCGGCAATCACCGTGCGCACCACCCGGCCGCTGAAGGTGCGATCCTCAAACGGCGTGTTGCGCGACGCGGAGCGCAAGTCCTCGCTGCGCACCGTCCAGCTCAAATCGGGATCGGCGATGGCGAAATCGGCCGCCGCGCCGGTGCGCAGGGCGCCCGCGTCGAGCCCCAGCAGCTTCGCCGGGGTGGCGCTCATGGCGGCGATCAGCCGCGCAAGCGGCACCTCGCCGTTGGCATGAAGGCCATAAGCGGCGGCGAACAGCGTTTCCAGCCCGATGGCCCCGAACGCCGCCTCGGCGAACGGCAGGCGCTTGGTGTCGGCGCTTTGCGGG
>DRPD01000269.1 GCA_011374735.1 Thermopetrobacter sp. | reverse complement strand
GCCGCCGCGTCTTCATCAAGACCTTCGAATGGTTCGCCCGCCTGCGCCACCGGGGCATCGACCCCGGCTGTCTGGCCTTGAACATTTCCGCCCAGCAGTTGAAGTGCCCCACTTTCATGGACTGCATGGAAGGGCTGATGCAGCATTTCGCGCTGCGCCCCACCGATCTTGAGCTGGAAATCACCGAAACCGCCATCATCGGCCGCGACGAAGGGCTGATCGGCCGCACGCTGGGGCGGCTCGCCGACATGGGGCTGCGCATCACGCTCGACGACTTCGGCACCGGCAACGCCACCCTGGCCCATCTGAAACGCTTTCCCATCACCACCTTGAAGATCGACAAGTCGTTCATCAAGGACATCGGCAATAACGCCGAGAACACCATCATCACCCGCGCCATCATCAATCTGGCCCACAATCTGGGCATCGATGTCGTCGCCGAAGGGGTGGAAACCGAAGAGCAGCTGAGCTTCCTGCGCGTCAACAGCTGCGATTTCGTGCAGGGTCATCTGATCTCCAGGCCGCTCGACGCGCCGGCCGCCGAGGACTGGCTGCTGAGCCACCGGGGGTGAGCCGCGCCGCTTCTCGCCCGCGCCGTGAAATCCCCCCGCCTTTCAATCCGCGCGCCAAGCTGCCATACTGCGCCGGCACCGTCGGGGCGTTTCGCCGCGTCCCGACCGCACGACAGCCAATCAGGAAGGGGGAATACCTCATGGAATATCTGCCGTTGATCATCAATCTCGTCTCCGGCGCCGTCGGCGGCAACGTCGCCGGCAAGCTGATGCCCAACGCCTCGCTCGGCACCCTGGGCAATTCGCTGGCCGGCATCGTCGGCGGCGGCCTCGGCGGCTCGCTGCTCGGCATGGCCGGCCTCGGCGGCCTCACCGGCGGCGGCATGGACATCGGTTCCATCATCGGCTCCATCGCCGGCGGCGGCGTCGGCGGCGGCGTGCTGATGGCCATCATCGGCTTCATCCGCAAGGCCATGGCTGGCGGCAACTGACCGGCCGCGCCCGGCGCGACCAACGAACCCCGCCCTGTGGGCGGGGTTTTTTCGTCGTTCGCCATCCAACGAAGGGAGAAGAAAAATGCGCCTTGCCGGCGGCCCATTCTGTGATAAGGTTTTTTTCCGTGCGCATAATGGAACCTTATGCGGGTCTGAGAAAAACGACACAGGGGAGGAACCGCTTCATGAAACGCCCGATTTTCGCCGCCCTGGCCGTCGCCGCCGGCCTCGCCGCCGGCTGGCCGGCCATGGCCATGGAAGACAAGCTGGTCATCGTCACCTCGTTCCCGAAGGATCTGACCGGCGTCTTCAAGAAGGCCTTCGAGGCCAAATACCCCGGCGTCAAGGTGGAGATGCTCAAGAAGAAGACCACCGCCGGCGTGAAATACATCCAGGAAACCGCCTCCAACAACACCTCCGACCTGTTCTGGGCCTCCGCCCCGGACGCCTTCGAGGTGCTGAAAGGCGACGGCCTGCTGAGCAAATACCAGGTCAAGGCCACCGGCATCCCCGACAAGGTGGGAGCCTTTCCGATCAATGACCCGGACGGCTACTACAAGGGCTTCGCCGCCTCCGGCTACGGGTTCATGTGGAACACCCGCTATCTGAAGGCCAAGAAGCTGCCCGAACCGAAGGAATGGGAAGACCTGGCGAAGCCGGTCTATTTCGGCCATGTGGGCATGTCCGCCCCGTCGCGCTCCGGCACCACCCACCTGACCGTGGAGACGGTGCTGCAAGGCGACGGCTGGGAGAAGGGCTGGGCGCTGTGGAAGCGCATCGCCGGCAACTTCAAGACGGTGACGGAGCGCTCCTTCGGCGTGCCCTCCGGCGTCAACTCCGGCGATTTCGGCATCGGCATCGTCATCGACTTCTTCGGTTTCTCCTCGAAGGCCACCGGCTATCCGGTCGAGTTCCGCTATCCGACGGTGACCACCCTGGTGCCGGCCAACATCGCCATCGTGAAGAACGCGCCGCATTCGAAGAACGCCGCCGCCTTCATCGAATTCCTGCTCTCCGCCGACGGCCAGAAGCTGCTGCTCGATCCCAAGATCCAGCGCCTGCCGGTGCGCCCGGAGCTCTATGGCGGCCCGGCCAAACACCTGCCCAATCCGTTCACCGGCGGCATCGGCGCCAAGGTCAAATTCGACGTGAAGAAGTCGAAGGCCCGCTACAATCTCGTCAACTCCATGTTCGACGTGATGATCACCTACCGCCTCGACGACCTGCGCGCCGCGACGAAAGCCATCCACGCCGCCGCCACGGCGCTGGCCAATAAGCCGAACCCGGAAGCGCAAAAGCTGCTCGATGAAGCCAGGGCGCTCGTCGCCAAACTGCCCATCGACGAGGCGAAGTCCCTCGATCCCGCCTTCGCCGCCATCTTCAAGAAGAAGCGCAAGAAGGCCACCGACAAGGTGACCGGCCGCCAGGCGGAGGTGGAGCAGCAATGGGACGCCATGGTCAAGGCCAACTACGCCAAAGCGAAGGAGCTGGCCGAAAAGGCCGCCGCCATGGCCAGGTGACACCTGCCGCCCGCCCTTCCGCCGGGAGGGCGGGCGCCTGAACCTTCACGCGGGGGGAGCGCATCATGGCGGCGACACGCGGGCGATGGGGCGCGGCGCCGGTGGCCCTGGCCATCTTCGTGCTGCTGCTGGCCTTTCTGGTCATCCCGGTGGCCCAGGTCATCTACGTGGCCTTCATCGACGTCAACACCGGCGGCTTCACGCTGCTGAACTTCGCCGACTTCTTCCGCAATTCCCTGTTCCGCGAATCCTTCGTCAATTCCTTCTACGTCGCCGCCATGTCGGTGGTGGTGGCCGCGCTGATCTCCATCCCGCTGGCCTATTTCACCACCCGCTTCAACTTCGCCGGCACGGCGCTGATTCAGACGCTCGGCGTCATCCCGCTCATCATGCCGCCCTTCGTCGGCGCGGTGGCCATGCAGATGATCTTCGGCGCCAACGGTTCGCTCAACCTGCTGCTCGATGAATATTTCGGCTTCACCATCCCGTTCATGGAAGGGCTGAACGGCGTCATCTTCGTGCAGTCCATCCACTATTTCCCGTTCATCCTCATCAACCTGTCGGCCAGCCTCAGCATCATCGACCGCTCCATGGAGGAATCGGCCCAGAACCTCGGCGCCCACGGCTTCCGCCTGTTCCGTCGCATCGTCTTTCCGCTGGCCATGCCGGGCTTCGCCGCCGGCGCGGCGCTGGTGTTCCTGAAGGTGTTCGACGATCTCGGCACGCCGCTGCTGCTCAACGTCAACAACATGCTGGCTCCGCAGGCCTATTTGCGCATCTCCTCCATCGGCATCACCGACCCGATGGGCTACGTGATCTCCGTGATCCTGGTGGCCTTCTCGCTGCTCTCGCTGTGGGCCTCGTTCCTGGCCACCCGCGGCCGCGACTACGCCTCGCAGGACAAGGGCGGCGGCGGGCTGGCCAAACGCGATCTCAGGCCGTGG
>DRPD01000268.1 GCA_011374735.1 Thermopetrobacter sp. | reverse complement strand
GATGATGGCGGCCAGTTTGTCCAGCTGCGGCTGGCTGGCGGCGCGGATCGCCGCCCGGTTGGAGGCGAAGCGGATCTTCTCCCGCTCCAGCGCCTCATTGAGCAGCTTCGGGCAATCGACGGGAACGACGACGGTGATCTCTCCCCGGCTGCCGTCCTCCGAGGTGTTGCCCGCCGCGTCGGCGGCGATCACCATCACTTCGTGGCGGCCGGCCAGGCCAATCCCGCCGATGGGCAGTTTCCAGCGGTTCGGTCCGTCGCCGGTCAGGGCGCCGCGGCCCAGCACGTAGCGGCTGCCGCGCACGATGACGGTGAGGCGGTCGGTTTCCTTCTCCGCCCAGGTGCCGGTGAGAGTGAAGGGCTTGCCGGCCTCCACCTTCAGCGGATCGACGGTGGGTGCCGGAGGCGGCGTGGTGTCGGCCGGCTCCGGCTGTGGTTGCGGCTGTGGTTTCGGCTTCGGCGCGGCGATGACGACGGCGCCTCTCACCACCTTGTCGGCGACGTTGCCGGCGGCATCCACGGCGACCAGATGAGCGTCATGACGACCCGGCGCGAAGGCATAGCCCGGGTTGAGGCGCCAGCGCCCCTTGCCGTCATTGCGCAATTGCCTGTCCCTGCCCATGACGTAGGTGCGCCCGTCGATGGTGACGGAGAACACCTTGGCGTCGCCTTCCGGCCAGGTGCCGGCCAGCCGCGGCGAGCCGTTGGCGACGCTGACGGCGCCGAGCGCGGGCGTGGCCGGTGGCGTGGTGTCCGGGGCGGGCGCCGGCCTGGGGCGCGGTTTGACCGTCGGGCGCGGCTTCGGCGCGGCGATGACGACGGCATCCTTCGCCACCACGTCGGCGACGTTGCCGGCCGCATCGACGGCCACCAGATGGGCGTCATGGCGGCCCGGCGCGAAGGCATAGCCGGGCTTCAGCGTCCATTGGCCGCCGCCCTCGCTCTTCAGCTGCGCATCCCTGCCCATGACGTAGGTGCGCCCGTCGATGGTGATGGAGAACACCTTGGCGTCGCCCTCCGGCCAGACGCCGTGCAGGGCGGGCTTGCCATCGATCATCGCGACGCCGGCGATGGCGGGCGCGGCGGGCGCGGTGGTGTCGGCCACCCGCACCCGGGCGTCATCCACCCGGCGCACGCCATACACCCCGGCGGCGATCCGCGCGGCCTCCGCGGCGGCCCGCTTCGTCGGCGCCTCGCCCTCCAGCAGCAGATCGCGGCCGTCCATCCCGACCTTCGCCCAGTCATGGCCGGCCGCCTTCAGCCGCTTGCCGGCGGCGCCGGACAGCTTCTCCTGAAACGGCCCGAGGCCAATGGCCAGCGCACCGATCAGCAACAACAGCAAGGGCAACAGCCCCCACAGGGCGTTGCGCAGGCAACACCAGAACCCGAATTTCCGGATGATCATGAATACCCCCCTCATGCAGCGTTTGCATTGCGATACGCCATGAGCAGGGCGCCGCCCCCCTGCCCCGGTTCAGGCACAATATACACGCTTCGCGCGCGTCTCAGGCAAATTGTTGAAAGGTTGTGGAAAACTCAACTGGCGGCGGGTGGCGGGCCGTTCAGCAGGCGCACCTCGCGGCGCGGATAGGGAATGGTGATGCCATTTTCCTTCAAGGCATCCCAGACCAGGAACAGCACGTCGGAGGAGAACTTGTTGGGCCCGTCGTCCAGCCCCTCCACCCAGAACTCGACGGCGAAGTCGATGCCGTTGTCACCGAAGCCGCGCAGCTCGCAGTCGGGTTTCTCCGGCTCCTGCAGCACGCGGGGATGGCGCGACACGGCGGCCTCGATGATCGGCGGCACCCGGTGCGGGTCGGTTTCATAGGAGACGGTGAACTCCACCTCGTAGCGCTGTCGCGGGTCGTCGTGCGTCCAGTTGACGAAGCGGGTGGTGATGAACTTCTCGTTCGGCACCACGATTTCCTTGCCGTCGAAGGTCTCCAGCACCGAGGCGCGCATGTTGAGCTGCTTGAGGATGCCGGCCTTGCCGTCTTCCAGCTCGATGTAGTCGCCGACGGTCAGGGAGCGTTCCAGCAGGATGATGATGCCGGAGATGAAGTTGGCGGCGATCTGTTGCAGGCCGAAGCCCAGCCCGACGCCCAGCGCGCCGCCGAAGATGGCCAGCGCCGTGAGATCCAGCCCCAGCACCTGCATGAACAGGATGAAGATGAGGAAATACAGGGCCAGCTCGAACAGCTTGGCGAACAGCTCTCGGGTCGGGCGTTCCAGCGCCTCCTGGCGGCGGATGGCCTGCTGCCCGGCGCTGGAGGTCATCTGGCCCAGCCAGTAGAACAGGCCGCCGAACACCGCCGCCTTGAGCATGAACCAGACCGACAGGCGGATGTTGCCGACACTCAGCGACACCGAATCGAGCCAGCCCGCCACCTCGTCGAACAGACCGAACACCTGCAAGGTGGCGGCCGGAATGCCCACCCAGATGGCCGCCTTGCGCACCAGCGGCTGGGTCAGATAGCGATTGATGGCGGCATACAGCAGCCACACCACGGCCAGCCCCTGGGCCAGCCGCACCAGCAGGGCGTTGGCATACATCGATTCCACGACGTTGATGCCGACGGCCAGCAGCAGCACCAGGGCCAGCGGTTTCAGCAGATCGCGCAAGGAGAACAGCAACCGGTCGATGCGGGCCCGGAGGCCGGTGGCATCGGGAGCCGGCGGCTGGCTGAACATCGGGCGTCTGGCCAGCCAGCGGGCGATGAAGAGAGCGGCGAACCAGGCGAGGACGATGGCCCCCGCCTGCATGTAGAAGGCCGGCGAAGTCAACCATTCGATGGCGGTATCCAGCGCCAGATCGCGCCAGGCCCGCCAGTTGGAGAAGATGTTGGTCAGCCAGTCCATCGCCGCAAACGCCACAAGCCCCTGTTGATTCGCCCGCCCGTGGTCTTACCATTCATGGTTGTTCTTGGCGAGGGCCTCAGGCGCGTTGGCGGGCCAGGCGCAGCTTTTCGAAGTCGGCCCCGGCGTTGTGCGAGGAGCGGGTCAGCGGTGAGGACGCCACCACCAGAAAGCCGCGCCGTTTCGCCTCTTCGGCCAGTTTGGCGAACTCGTCGGGCGTGTAGAACTTCTCGACAGCGGCGTGTTTCGGGGTGGGTTGCAGATACTGGCCGATGGTGATGAACTCCACGTCATGGCGGCGCATGTCGTCCATGACCGCCAGAATCTCGTTCCACGTCTCGCCCAGGCCCACCATGATGCCGGACTTGGTGAACACATCGGGCTTGAGCGCCTTCGCCCGTTGCAACAGCTTCAGCGAGTGGTCATAGCGCGCGCCGGGGCGGATGGCGCGATACAGGCGCGGCACCGTCTCCAGATTGTGGTTGAACACGTCCGGCCCGGCCTCAAGCACCCGCTCCAGCGCCCCGGCCTTGTTGCGAAAGTCCGGGGTGAGCACCTCGATGCTGGTGTCCGGCGAGGCGGCGCGGATGGCGGAGATGACGGCGGCGAACTGCCCCGCCCCGCCGTCATCGAGGTCATCGCGATCGACGGAGGTGATGACGGCGTGCTTCAGGCCCATCCTGGCCACCGCGTCGGCGACACGGGCCGGTTCGCCGGTGTCCAGCGGGCCGGGCTTGCCGGTGGCGACGTTGCAAAAGGCGCAGGCGCGGGTGCAGATCTCGCCGAGGATCATGAAGGTGGCGTGCTTCTCCGCCCAGCATTCGCCGATGTTGGGGCACGCCGCCTCCTCGCACACCGTCACCAGCTGATGCTTGCGCACGATGTCGCGGGTTTCGGCGAACACCTTCGAGGCCGGCGCGCGCACCCGGATCCACGCCGGCTTGCGGGCCACCGGATTGTCCGGCTTGTGCGCCTTCTCTGGATGCCTTGGCCTTGAGCTGTCGAACACCGTCACCATGCGGCCACTAAACACATCCCGCCCGCGCGGCACAAGAGCGTGACGGCCATGATTTCATCACTCACACCGGGTTGACCCAAGGTTGCATCACCGATACCGCCCACTTCTCGTCACTCCCGCGAAAGCGGGAGTCCATGCCGACTCTCAGCGT
>DRPD01000267.1 GCA_011374735.1 Thermopetrobacter sp. | reverse complement strand
GGCGGATTTCCACCGGCAGGCCGCTGGTGGCGTATTTGCCGGCCGGCCGGCCGGCGGCGTCGATCAGCGGGCCGTTGTGCTTGATGAGCCCCTCCAGCGTGTCCCAGGTCAGGTTGAGGCCGTCGAAGGCGGCGTAGCGGCGCTCCAGCCGGGTGACGATGCGCAGCGCCTGGGCGTTGTGCTCGAAGCCGCCGGCCTCGGCCATGCAGGCGGCCAGCGCCGCCTCGCCGGCGTGGCCGAACGGCGTGTGGCCCAGATCGTGGGCCAGCGCCAGGGCTTCCGTCAGGTCCTCGTTCAACCCCAGCACGCGGGCCAGGGTGCGGGCGATCTGGGCCACCTCCAGCGAATGGGTCAGGCGGGTGCGGTAGTGATCGCCCTCATGGGCGATGAACACCTGCGTCTTGTGCTTCAGGCGGCGAAAGGCGGTGCTGTGGATGATGCGGTCGCGGTCGCGCATGAACGCGGTGCGCAGGGCGTCTTCCGGCTCCGCGTGCTGGCGCCCGCGGGCGGTGGCGACGGCAATGGCGGCAAGCGCCGTCATGCGCGCCCTCCCGCCGCGCGGAAGCGCCCGGCGCGGGGCTTGACAGCGGGCGGCGCGGCGACGACATCATGGGCAGGCAAGGAAAGGGAATCGCAGAACATGAGCGCCAATATAACCCTCAGCGAAGCGGCGGCGAAGCGCATCCGCGCCATTGTGGCCGAAGAGCCGGAGATGGGGGCGCTGCGGGTGGCCGTGAAGGGCGGCGGCTGCTCCGGCTTTCAATACGACTTCCAGATCGTGCCGGGGCCGGCAGAGGACGATGAGGTGATCCGCCGTGACGGGGCCACGGTGGTGATCGATCCCGCCTCCCTGCCCTTCCTGCTGGGCTGCACCATCGACTTCGAGGACACGCTGGCGGCCCGGCGCTTCGTGATCGACAATCCCAATGCCAGCAGCTCCTGCGGCTGCGGCGTCAGCTTCTCCATCTGACGCCCTTTCGCGCCGCGTCCGATTGTGATAAGAAACAGCGGCGCAATTTCGCCCCATTCGGCATCAACGATGTGATCGCGTCCATTCGTGGGCATGTGGGGCTCACCGTGCCGTGTTCCGATGCTTGCGGGAAGGCAAGCGGAGGCACGGCCGCAATGGGTTCGCCAAGGGTTTGGTTCGCCAAGGGTTTGGTTCGCCAGCGGAGGGGTTCGGGTTTTGCCGTCAAGACCGGATCATGCCATCACCGGCCTGACACGCGCCTTGGCCGTCTGCGCCATGTGCGCCGGTTTCACCCTTTCCGCCAGCGCCCAGCCGGTGCGCGCCACCAAGGGCGACATGCTGCGCCCCTTCCCCGCTACCCTGTTGCGCGTGGCGCCGAAGCAGGATGCCTTGCGGCCGCCCACCCGCAGAGCCGCCGCGCAACGGCCGGTGCGCTCGTTGAAACAGAGCATGCTCACCCCGTCACGGCGCCACGCCCGGGCCGTGCTGCCGCGCCCGCGCCCGGCCCGGCTGGCCGCGCTGACCATCGAGCCGGCCAGCATCCGCCTGCCCTCGCATCGGGTGTTCATCAAGCCGCGCCGGCGGCCGCGCATCATCCTGCGCCAGAGCGCGCGGGCGCGGGTCATCGCGGCGCGCGGGAACGCCACCGGCAATCTGCCGACGCGGCTGGTGCGCGGCCTGGCCAGCCTGTGGCGAGGCAAGAACGCCACCCCCGGCCGCCAGCGCACAGAGCGGACGCGCAAGGGCGGCTTCACGCGCATCGGCAGCTACCGCATCCACGCCAGCCGCGCGGCCGGAGTCGCCGCGTGCAAGAACGCGGCGCGGCGCTGGGGCGTGCCGATCCGCACCGCGCTGGCGGTGTGCCTGATCGAGAGCAGCTTCCGCTGCGACGCGGTCGGCGGTGTCGGCGAACTGGGGCTGTTGCAGATCAAGTATGAAACCGCCCGCCTGCTGGGCTATCGCGGCTCGCGCAACGCCCTGAAGCGCTGCGACACCGGCGCCTTCTGGGGGATGAAGCATCTGGCCATGGCGATCCGAAAGGGCGGCGTGTGGAAGCACAATCAGGGCATCTGGGCGAAGCGCCCCTCGGCCATGGCCCGGGTCTACGCCGCCAAGGTGCTGCGCGCCAGCCGCCGCTTCTGAGTGGCCTCTTCTGCCCCGCGCATGGCGCGTGCGTGCGCTCACCGGCAGCCATTCCGATGCCCATGCCCGAGGGAACCTCAGGCGCCTCGGTTCAGGCGGCGCTCAAGGCCGTCCTTCATGCACTCCAGCACCCGGGCGCGGATGCCGCTGGCCATATAGTGGTAATAATTGAGCTTGCACGGCACCGGCTCGTGAATGCCGCGCTCCGGCGCCGGCGCGAAGTCCGTCCAGGCGATCACCGGCACCTCGGCGCGGTTGCGGTCCACCACCACCCACGCCGTGTGCTCCAGATACAGCTCCATCTCCTTCAGGCAGGCCATGCGGATATGGATCGGCGCGCCGAAACGCATGCGGGCGCGCCGCCACAGGTTGTAAAGCGGCGCCGGGATCACGTCATCGCGCCGGGCATAGATCGGCACGCCATCGAGCCGGCTGGTCAGCATCCCGCCCCCTCTTCCGATTCCGATCGCTCTTCATGGCGTGAGTATAGCACAAAGCGGGCTCAACGGGTCAGGCTGGCGAACAGGGCCGGCAGCTTCTCCGGCAGGCGGGTGATGTTGTCCACCACCGTGTAGTTCGTGGCCCCGAAGATGCGCGACACATACATGTCGGCGTTGGGATCGAGCGTCAGGCAATAGGTCAGCACGCCCTTGCGCCGGAGCTCCTCCACCGCCTTCCTGGTGTCCATGCGCAGATACTGCGGGTCGCGTTCGTCAATGTCGGCCGGTTCGCCGTCGGTGATGAGCAGGATCAGCTTGTTCTTCTCGCCGCGCTGCAACAGCTTGTCGCCGGCGTGCCTGAGCGCCGCGCCCATGCGGGTGGAAAAGCCGCCCCGCATGCCGGCCAGCCGGCTCTTCACGTCGTCATCAAAATGCTGCTCGAAATCCTTGATGCAGAAGTAGCGCACGTCGTGGCGGCCGTCGGAGTTGAAGCCGTGAATGGCGAACGGATCGCCGATGCCTTCCACAGCATAGGACAGCAGCGCGCAGGCCTCGCGGGTCAGCTCCAGCACCGTCTTGTCGGAGTCACGCACCAAGTCATTGGTGGATTCCGACAGATCGAGCAGCAGCAGCACCGACAGGTCGCGGCGGTTCAGCCGGTAGCGCATGGTGATGCGCGGGTCGGGATTCAGGCCGGCCTTGAGCATCACCATGGCGTCCACCGCGGCGTTGAGGTCGAGCACGTCGCCGTCCTCCAGCTTGCGCTCGCGCACCAGCCCCTGCGGGCGCAGACGGTCGATCACCTGGCGCAGGCGATGGGTGATTCCGCGATGCTCCACCAGCACCTTGTCGACGATCTCCGGGTCACCGCGCTTCGGGCGGTGCTCGAACACGCTGACCCAGGACGGGCGGTGCAGCTGCACCTGATAGTCCCACTCGTGATGATGGAACGGGCCGTAAACCGGCTCCTTGCCTTCCATCTCGTTGTAGGAGACGCCCTCGTCCTCATAGGGGAACAGTTCGGAGGACAGCACCCAGATCTCCTGCGCGTCGTCACCGGCGGTTTCCACGTCCACCTCGTTGATGAACTCCATCACCGAGACGTGTTTGCGCACCTGCGTCTTGTGCGGCAGATAGGCCGTCGTCTCCACCCATTCCGCCTCGTCGGCGGCCCAGATCAGGCGGTTGTCGTCGCGCCACGGGGCGCGCAGCTTCTCCAGAATGCGCAAGGACGGCATGTCGCGCCGCGTGGCCAGAATATCGTGCAGCGCCAGGCCGATATCGCGCGAGAAGGCGGTGTCCAGATCCATCTCCCGCTGAGGCGCCTCGGCATGAAAGCGGCCGATCACCGCATCGATGTCGGCGTCACCGGTGGGCGCGTCCGCATCCAGCAGATGGCGCACCATGGCCTCGATGAGCGGCATGCCGCGGTGCTCGTGGGGATGAGCGTCGTCACGCGGCGGCAGCAGGCGCATCCACAGCGCCTTCATGCCGGGGAACCGCCGGATGGCGCAGTATTCCACCCGCGCGTCCTCGGCCAGGCCGATGAAGAAGCGCTGGGCCGGGCTCAGCATGTCGGCGTCGCCCTGCGGCGCGTCGGTATACATCAGGTGGGCCGCCATGTGGGCCGCCATGGCGCGATACAGCTCCAGCCCGGTCACGTCGCCGATGTCGTCCACCGCGTCGGGCAGATGCAGGGCGCGCTCCTCGATGTAGGGGCGGAAGTTCTCGTAATCGGCGGCGGCCGGGCGCAGGAAGAAGTCGCGGCCCCAGAAGGCGCGGAGATAGAAGTTGATCTTGCGTTGCACGTCGATGAACAGGGTGCCGCGCCGGTTGTCCTGCAAGACGGCCTTCGCGTCTTCCGTCTTCAGGCCGAAATAATCGGCCTGGCGGGCGAAATCACGCCGGTAGGCCTCCGCGCCGAAGTCGATCCAGTTGCGCAAGCCCGACAGGGTGAGCTTGGTCAACAGCTCGTCGAGCACCTCCAGCATCGGGCGCATGCCGCGCGGCGCCTTCGCCGCGGTGCGGTGCAGCAGTTGCAGATACGCCCGCATCAGCTGCGCGTCGCCCAGCCGGCGGGCGGCCAGCGGCAGCGTGGCCAGCATCAGGGTGAGCACGGAGCCGGAGACCATGGAGGCCAGCTTCATGACCGCCGTGGCCACCTCGCGCACCACGTCCTCGCCCACCTCGCGGGCCACTTCCGGCATTTCGTCCAGCCAGGTGACCACCAGCGCCGGCTCCTTGCGCAGGCGGGTGAGCGCGCGCGCGCCGTCCAGCCAGGCGGACAGCCCGGCCGGCGACATGTAGCGCGCCGCCTCGTGCACCATGGCGTCGAGCGTTTCCGCAAGCTCCGGCGCCGCGGCGACGAGTTCGTCGCGATATTCCTCGACATCGACGCTCATGACCTGCCTCCCTGCCCTGGCCCGGGTGCGGGTCGGTTCATTCCGCCGCTTCGCCGAAGAAGGTCTGCACCGCCGCCTGAAGGGTGTCGCGCATGTCCGGATCGTCGGTCAGCGGCTCCACCAGCGCCATCTGGCAGGCGGCGGCCGGGGATATGCCCTTGGCGATCAGCTGGCCGGCGTAGATCAACAGGCGGGTGGACATGCCCTCGTCCAGCCCGTGGCCCTTCAGGTTGCGCGAGCGTTCCGCCACCTGCACCAGCTTGCGGGCCGTGGCGTCATCGACGCCGGCCTCATGAGCGACGATCTCCGTTTCCACGTCGGGCTGCGGATAGTCGAAGCTCATGGCGCCGAAACGCTGCTTGGTGGACTGCTTCAGATCCTTCATCAGGCTCTGATAGCCGGGGTTGTAGGAGATGACGATCTGAAAGTCCGGGTGGGCCTTGACCAGCTCGCCCTTCTTCTCCAGCGGCAGTTCGCGGCGGTGGTCGGTGAGCGGATGGATGACCACGGTGGTGTCCTGGCGCGCCTCCACCACCTCGTCGAGATAGCAGATGGCGCCGATGCGCGCCGCGATGGTCAACGGCCCGTCGGCCCAGCGGGTGCCGTTGACGTCCAGCAGGAACCGGCCCACCAGGTCGGCGGCGGTCATGTCCTCGTTGCAGGCCACGGTGATCAGCGGCCGCTTCAGCTTCCAGGCCATGTATTCCACGAACCGCGACTTGCCGCAGCCCGTCGGGCCTTTCAGCATCACCGGCATGCGCACGTCATAGGCGGCCTCGTAGCGCGCCACCTCGTCGGCGACGGAGCGGTAATAGGGCTGCTTCGTGATCAGATACTGTTCGGCGTCGATGTCGGTCATCTCGGTCATTGTCGTCCGGGCTCCCTGCAAGCTGAACACATGGGAAAAGGAATCAACGCATGCCTGGAATATTCATGAAGAAGGGGCCGCCGCAGCCGGCGGCGGCCCCTCGCCGTGATTGGTTCGTCAAGCCTCAGAAGCGGGGCCGGGGCAGCTCCTTGCACAGGGCGGTCTCGGGCACGTCGCCGCGATACACCACCATGGCGGTGCCGGCCACCTGCTTGATGTTATCCAGCCCCAGCAGGCGGATGTGGTGGCCCGGATTGGCCTTTTTGCACTCCTCCAGCTCGGCCATGATCTTGTCCACGTCGGTCTCGCCGAACATGGGCAGCTTCCACATGTACCAGTAGTGCAGCCTGGCGTTCTCCGGCTCGGTGTGCTCGATGGCCGGCTGCCAGCCCTTGTCGACGATATACTGCACCTGCTTGCGGATCTCCTCCTCCGTCATTTCCGGCAGGTAGGAGAAGGTGCCGTATTTGCGGCTTTCGATCTTCGACAGCCGCGAGCCATAATCCATCACGTCAGACATGGTGTCTTCCTTTCGTTGCGTTGTCCGGGTTCGACGATGCTCAGCGGTGCGCCACGTCGAGCTTGTCCACCGTGTCGAACTCGAACTTGATTTCCTTCCACGTCTCCATGGCGATCTTCAGCTCCGGAGAGTGCTTGGCGGCCTTCAACAGGATGTCCTTGCCTTCCTTCTCCAGCTCGCGGCCCTCGTTGCGCGCCTGCACGCAGGCCTCCAGCGACACGCGGTTGGCCGCCGCGCCGGCCGCGTTGCCCCACGGGTGGCCCAGGGTGCCGCCGCCGAACTGCAGCACGGAGTCGTCGCCGAAGATGGAGACCAGGGCCGGCATGTGCCAGACGTGAATGCCGCCCGACGCCACCGGGAGCACGCCCGGCATCTGGCCCCAGTCCTGATCGAAGAAGATGCCGCGGGCGCGGTCTTCCTTCACGTAGCGGTCGCGCATCAGGTCGATCCAGCCCAGCGTCGCGGCGCGGTCGCCCTCCAGCTTGCCGACCACGGTGCCGGAGTGCAGGTGATCACCACCCAGCAGACGCAGCAGCTTGGCCAGCACCCGGAAGTTGATGCCGTGGCGCGGGTGGCGGTCGATCACCGCATGCATGGCGCGGTGCACGTGCAGCAGCATGCCGTTGTCGCGGCACCACTTGGACAGCGAGTTGTGGGCCGCCCAGCCCAGCGTCAGGTAGTCGGACATGATGATGCGCGAGCCGATCTCCTTGGCGAACTCGGCGCGCTTGTACATCTCCTCCACCGTCGGCGCGGTGACGTTCAGGTAATGGCCCTTGCGCTCGCCGGTCTCGGCCTCGGCCTTGGTGATGGCTTCCTGGGCGAACAGGAAGCGGTCGCGCCAGCGCATGAACGGCTGCGAGTTGACGTTCTCGTCGTCCTTGGTGAAGTCCAGGCCGCCACGCAGCGCCTCGTAGATGGCGCGGCCGTAGTTCTTGGCCGACAGGCCCAGCTTCGGCTTGATGGTGCAGCCCAGCAGCGGCCGGCCATACTTGTCCAGCTTGTCGCGCTCCACCTGAATGCCATGCGGCGGGCCAAAGCAGGAGGCGACGAACCACAGCGGGAAGCGCACGTCCTCCAGCCGCAGGCTGCGCACCGCCTTGAAGCCGAACACGTTGCCGACGATGGAGGTGAACACGTTCACCACCGAGCCTTCCTCGAACAGGCCCATGGGATAGGCGATGAAGGCATAGAAGGCCTCGTCGTCGCCCGGCACGTCCTCGATGGCATAGGCGCGGCCCTTGTAGTAGTCGAGATCGGTCAGCAGATCCGTCCACACCGTCGTCCAGGTGCCGGTGGACGATTCCGCCGCCACCGCCGCCGCCGCCTCCTCGCGCGGCACGCCGGGCTGCGGCACCACCTTGAAGCACGCCAGAATATCGGAATCCTGCGGCGTGTAATCGGGCATCCAATAAGTTTCCCGATATTCCTTCACGCCGGCTTCATAACCTTTGGCCATGTCTGAAACCTCATGATTGACTGTTAGACTTCATATGCGTGGGACCTTGCCGCCCCACCCTCCCCCGTCGGAAGGTCATCAGCGAAGACGGCGCCGCACCTTCGGGCGCCGCACGGGGCGCGCCGCGTGGCCGATCGCCCTTGCCGAGATGGGGGCATTATGGCTTGACTCGATGGCAAACAACAGTTTTAATTTCTTAAAGTTTCATTTGATAATCGTTTAACTGACGATCGCGGGTTTCAAGCATGGCGGTGCGCCACCTCACCTTGCGGCAGCTGGAAATCTTCCGCGAGCTGGTCAACCACATGAACATCACCCGCACCGCGGAGGCGCTGCACCTGACGCCGTCGGCGGTGTCCATCCAGATGCGCCAGCTGGCCGAAGCGGCCGGCATGCCGCTGTTCGAGCAGGTGGGCAAGAAGCTCTACCTGACCGACGCCGGGCGCGCCATGGCGCTGACCAGCCGCGGCATCTTCGAGCATCTGGAGCGGCTGCAACAGGAATTGGGGGAGATCCAGGGGCTGGAGCGCGGCCGCCTGCGGCTGGGCATCATCACCGCCGCCATCTATTTCATCCCCAGGGTGCTGGGCGCCTTCAGCCACGCCCACCCGGGCATCGAGGTCAGCCTGTATGCCGGCAACCGGCGGGCCATCCTGGAGCGCCTCGCCACCAATCAGGACGATCTTCACATCCTCGGCCAGCCACCGGAGGAAATGAACGTCACCGCCACCGCCTTCGCGCCCAATCCGCTGATCGTCGTGGCCCACCCCGACCACCCGCTGGCCGGCAGGAAGCGCGTGCCGCCGCCGGCGCTGGCCGAGCAGCCGTTCATCATGCGCGAACAGGGCTCCGGCACGCGGCGCACCTGCGAGGACTTCCTGGCCGGTCATGGGGTGACGCTGAAGGTGCGCATGGAGCTGAGCAACGACGAGGCCATCAAGCAGGCGGTGGGGGGGCGCCTGGGGCTGGCCTTCCAGCCGGAGAGTAACGTGCACAAGGAACTGCTCAATGGCGAGCTGGCGCGCATCGACGTGCGCGGCATGCCGCTGAAGCGGCAATGGTATGTGGTGCACCCGGCCGACAAGAAACTGGGGCCGGCGGCGACGGCGTTCCGCGATTACCTGATCGAGGCGATGGCCGACGTGGCACCCCTCAGCGGGTGATCAAGCGCCTTTTGCATCGTCCCGCGTGCTGTCGGCCAGCACCTCCGGCAATCCGCCGTTGCGGTCGCGCGCCACCTGCAGGATGTGCAGCATGCCGTCCGTTACCAGACCGGCATACCGCGCGCGGATATCCGCCGCGTTCCGCGCGCATAGTTCCGCCGCCCGCGCCCGGTCGGCCGGGCCGTCGTAATCGTAGCGCAACACCAGCGGGATCGCCCGGCCCCGCTTGACGTGCAAGGCGGTGAGAATCTTCATTCCCACATCGAGATCGAACCCGGCCTCCTCCACCTCGCGCACACGGGCCAGATAGGCCAGGTTGCGCCATTGCACCTCGGCGAACCCGTCGCCGGCGCAGATGAAGCGTTCGGCGTGGCCGATGTCGGGATGATGGCCGCCCGGCAGCTCGCGCACCCAGGCGATCTGCGCGAAGTCGTTGACGATCAGCCGGGCCAGCAGGCGCGACAACCACGGGCCCGCATCAGCCTGTGCGCGCACCCGGGCCAGCAGATGGCTCTGCGCCTCTCCCGCCGTCATTTCCCGCGTGGCGTCAAACAGCGCGGCGCTCTCCAGCCAGCGGTTCACGTCGATGCCGCCCCGCTTGTCCGGCACATGCACCCGCAGCGCGTCGGTGGCGG
>DRPD01000266.1 GCA_011374735.1 Thermopetrobacter sp. | reverse complement strand
GCACCGTGTGTGGCGGCGGCTCCAGATAGACGATCAGCAAGATCGCCATCTGCCGCGCCGAAAGATCGGGCGCATCGTCATGCACCATGGCCAGATTCACGTCCCGCCACAGGCTCAGTGCCTGCATCTCGTTCCATGTCATGCCCCACGTCGCCTCCGCGATCATTCGTTACGCACCCGTATCATTCAAGCGGATTCGCCGGCGCAAGGCAAGAAAGCGCGGGTGGAGGCGTTGACATCTCCCGCCGGGCGGCGGATTTTGTGGTGATTCGAACAGGAGGGGGAGCCATGCGCTGGTCGCGCGCCATGATCATGATGATACTCGCGGTGTTGGCGGCTTCCGGGCCGCCGTCGCCGGCCGCCCATGCCGGCGTCGTCAGCAGCGCCCGGGTGGTGCATTTCACCCTGTCGGGCACCTCCGAACGCGCCTTGCTCGATCAGTTCGTCCGCCGTGGGCCGAAAGTGGGCGGCCGTCACGCCTTCGCCCGCACCCGGGTGCGTTCGCGCATGCGCGCCACGCTGGCCGGTGTCGCCGGGCGCTGCATGGCGCGGCGGCTGAAGCTGACCATGCGCTTTCAGATCCTGCTGCCGCGGGCCGATGAGGAACGCCGCTTCCCGCCCGCCATGCAGCGCCGTTGGCGCGCCTTCCTGGCCCATCTGCGCCGCCATGAGGAGCATCACAAGCGCATCTGGCTGGATTGCGGCCAGGAGGCGGAGCGCCGCCTGAAAGGCCTGCGTGCCGCGTCCTGCCGGGCCTTGAACCGCCGCATGAAGCGGATTTACCATGCCGTGATGGCCCGTTGCGACGCCCGCCACGCCGCCTTCGACCGGCGTGAGAGCCGCCTGGTGTTGCGCCAGCCCTTCATCCGCGCCGCCCTCCGCCGCGCGCCGCGGCGCTGAGCGCGCGCCCCCTTTGTTGTGGGGTGCGACACTTGCGTTCTGGACATTGCCAATCCGTAATGCCAATAACGCCTCATTCCGGATGTGGCGCGCTTCCTGCGCCGCGCAAAGCGTCAACGCGACTCTATTACAGAGTTCGAATTCGGGATCTACAAACGATGTCTGCCACCTACAACGAGACCGACATTTCACGGCGGGATTTCCTCTACATCACCACCGGTGTCGTCGGCGCCACCGGCACGGCGCTGGCGCTGTGGCCGTTCGTCGATCAGATGAACCCGGACGCCTCGGTGCTGGCCCTGGCCTCCACCGAGTTCGATCTGGCGCCGCTGGCTGAAGGGCAGGGCGTGACCATCAAGTGGCGCGGCAAGCCGGTGTTCATCCGCCGCCGCACGAAGGAGGAGATCGAAGGGGCGAAGAAGGTGCCGATGTCGGAACTGAAGGATCCGCTGGCCCGCAACGCCAACCTGCCGGCCGACGCCAAGGCCACCGACGAGAACCGCCTGAAGGACGCCAACGGCAAGTTCAACGAACAGTATCTGGTGCAGATCGGCATCTGCACCCATCTGGGTTGCGTGCCGCTGGGCGAGCAGGGCGAATACCACGGCTGGTTCTGCCCCTGTCATGGGTCCGTGTATGACACCGCCGGGCGCATCCGCAAGGGGCCGGCCCCGCGCAATCTCGACATCCCGCCCTTCAAATACGTTTCCGACACCAGGATCGTCATCGGCTGACGGCCGCCTTTTCCGAGCTTGAGAGGGGATCATGAGCGGACATTCCACATACGACTTCAAGAACCCGGTGGTGCGCTGGTTCGACGAGCGCCTGCCGCTGGTTTCCATGGTGCGCGGCCAGCTGGTCGATTTCCCCACCCCGCGCAATCTGAATTACTGGTGGACGTTCGGCGGCATTCTCGCCACCATGCTGGCCATTCAGCTGCTCACCGGCATCGTGCTGGTCATGCACTACACGCCGCACGCCGCCCTGGCCTTCGATTCCGTCCAGCAGATCATGCGCGACGTCAACTGGGGCTGGCTGTTGCGCTGGATGCACGCCAACGGCGCCGCCTTCTTCTTCCTCGCCGTCTACATCCACATGTTCCGCGGCCTGTATTACGGCTCCTACAAGGCGCCGCGCGAGGTGTTGTGGATGATCGGCGTGCTCATCTTCCTGGTGATGATGGCCACCGCCTTCATGGGCTACGTGCTGCCCTGGGGTCAGATGAGCTTCTGGGCCGCGGTGGTGATCACCAACCTGTTCTCCGCCTTCCCGGTGATCGGCGAGCCGCTGGTGCAGTGGCTGTGGGGCGGCTTCGCGGTGGACAACCCGACCCTGCAACGCTTCTTCTCGCTGCATTACCTGTTGCCGTTCGTGCTGGTCGGGCTGGTCATCCTGCACATCTGGGCGCTTCACGTCACCGGCAACAACAACCCCGACGGCATCGAGGTGAAGAGCGAACAGGACACCCTGCCGTTCCATCCCTACTACACGATGAAGGATCTGTTCGCCATCGTCGTCTTCCTGATGGTCTATCTGGCCTTCGTGTTCTATTCGCCGTGGTACATGGGTCACTCCATCAACTTCGTGCCCGGCAATCCGCTGGTGACGCCGGAGCACATCGTGCCGGAGTGGTATTTCCTGCCCTTCTACGCCATGCTGCGCGCCATCCCCGACAAGCTGGGCGGCGTCCTGGTGATGTTCGGCTCCATCGTCGTGCTGTTCTTCCTGCCGTGGCTTGACCGCGCAAAGGTGAAGTCGCTGCGCTACCGGCCCATCGCGCGGGTGTTCTTCTGGATCTTCGTGCTGGTCGGCCTCACCCTGGGCGTGGCCGGTTCGCAGCCGCCGGAGGGCGCCTGGCTGCTGGTGTCGCGCATCGCCACCGCCTGGTATTTCATCCACTTCCTGGTCATCCTGCCGCTGCTCGGCGTCATCGAGAAGCCGAAGAACGTGCCGGGCTCCATCACCGAGGCGGTGCTGGCCCGCGGCGGACACTGATGGGCCGGAATGTGAACATGAGGGATTTCAGGATCATGAACAGGATCATCAAGGCCATCGCCGCTTGCGGTCTTTCCCTGGCCGTCGTCTCCGGCCCGGCCGCCGCCAGCGGCGCCAAGGTGGAAAACGCCGAGGATTACGCGTTCAGCTTCGAGGGGCCGTTCGGCACCTTCGATCGCGCCCAGCTGCGCCGCGGCTGGCAGGTCTACAAGGAGGTCTGCGCGGCCTGCCATTCGCTGAAATACATCCGCTTCCGCAATCTGGCCGAACCGGGCGGGCCGCAGCTGGACAAGAAGACCGTGAAGGCCATCGCGGCGGAATACTCCGTCAAGGACGGCCCCAACGACGAAGGCGAGATGTTCGAGCGTCCGGCCCGGCCGTCCGACGCCATTCCGTCGCCGTTCCCGAACGAGCAGGCCGCCAAAGCCGCCAACAACGGCGCCGCGCCGCCCGATCTGTCACTCATCACCAAGGCCCGCGAAGGCTGGTGGTATCCGTGGTATCTCTCGCCCATCCTGAAGCTGGTCAACGGCAACGGCGGGCCGGAATACGTGCGCTCGCTGTTGATGGGCTACAAGCCCGCGCCGCACGGCGAGGAGAAGGAGGGGCTGCACTACAACCCCTATTTCAAGGGCCACTGGATCGCCATGCCGCCGCCGCTGAGCGACGACGCGGTGGAATACGCCGACGGCACCAGGGCCACCGTGGAGCAGATGGCCACCGATGTCGCCGCCTTCCTCGCCTGGGCCGCCATGCCCAAGATGGAAGAGCGCAAGCGCGTCGGCCTCATGGTGTTGCTCTACATGGGCCTGTTCGCGCTGCTCATGCTGCTGGTCAAGACCGTCATCTGGCACCGCGTCAAGCACTGACGCCGGCCTCTTTCACCAAACACCGGACCCCGCCTCACAGGCGGGGTTTTTTGTAATGAGAAGCGCCAATGGCGAGAAATCGCCATTGGCTTGCTGAAACTCGTCACCCCGGCGGAAGCCGGGGTCTCAGGCCACAGGCACATGAGCTTCCGGCACGAGATCCGGCTTTCGCCCAGTGGTGTCCAAGAAAACCACTCAATGCCGTCACTCCCACGCCATCTTTCACCGCTCCCGCTTCCCTTTCCGTCGCTCCCGCGAAAGCGGGAGCCTATGCTGCCTTTCAATAAACCAGGGCGGCGCGGAAAAACTCTTGGCATATCAAGTGTTTCTGTCGAAAGGCCATCATTCTACCGAGATGCAGCATGGATGCCCGCTTACGCGGGCATGACGTGTATTGATGGAAAGAAAAACAAGCTCCAACGTCGGGAATGCGCTGCAATTTGCTGTTTTTACGCCGGGATTTTGAATGTGACTGTTTTTCCCTGGACGCCACTGGGCTTTCGCCGGAATGACGAATCTTGATCTTATAGCCGCCGCGTAAATGGTTGC
>DRPD01000265.1 GCA_011374735.1 Thermopetrobacter sp. | reverse complement strand
GCGGCATCCTGCGCGACGTGTTCACCATGGGCGCGCGCCCCATCGCGGCGCTCAACGCCCTGCGCTTCGGCTCCCCCGATCATCCCAAAACACGCCATCTGGTGGCCGGCGTGGTGGCCGGCATCGCCGGCTACGGCAACAGCTTCGGCGTGCCCACCGTCGGCGGCGAGGTGAACTTCCACCCGCGCTATGACGGCAACATTCTGGTCAACGCCATGGCCATCGGGCTGGCCGACGCCGACCGGATTTTCTACGCGAAGGCGCAGGGCGTCGGCCTGCCGGTGGTCTATCTGGGCGCCAAGACCGGCCGCGACGGCATTCATGGCGCCACCATGGCCTCGGCCGAATTCGCCGATGACGCGGAAAGCAAGCGCCCGACGGTGCAGGTGGGCGATCCGTTCACCGAGAAGTGCCTGATGGAAGCCTGCATGGAGCTGTATGAGAACGACTGCGTGATCGCCATTCAGGACATGGGCGCGGCGGGGCTGACCTGCTCGGCGGTGGAGATGGGCGCGTCGGGCGATCTGGGCATCCGCCTCGATCTCGACAGGGTGCCGACCCGCGCCGCCGACATGACGGCCTATGAGATGATGCTCTCCGAATCGCAGGAGCGCATGCTCATGGTGCTGAAGCCTGAAAAGCGCCAACTGGCGGAGCAAATCTTCGCCAAGTGGGAGCTGGACTTCGCCATCGTCGGCGAAACCACCGATGACTTGCGCTTCTGTGTCCACCATCTGGGCGAAGAGGTGGCCAACCTGCCCATCAAGGAGCTGGGCGACGAGGCCCCGGAATACGACCGCCCGTGGGTGAAACCGCAGCCGCCCGCGCCGCTCGATCCCGCCGCCGTGCCCGAACCGGAAGATTACGGGCAGGCGCTCTTGACCATGCTGGGCCGCCCCGACATGTGCTCCAAACGCTGGGTGTGGGAGCAATACGACCATCTGGTGCAGGCCAACACGGCGCAAATCCCCGGCGGCGACGCGGCGGTCATCCGCGTGCACGACAACGGCAAGGCCATCGCCACGGCGGTGGACGTCACGCCCCGATACGTGGAGGCCGACCCGTATGAGGGCGCGAAACAGGCGGTGGCGGAATGCTGGCGCAACATCACCGCGGTGGGCGCGACACCGCTGGCGGTGACCGACAACCTGAACTTCGGCAACCCGGAGCGCCCCGAGATCATGGGCCAGTTCGTCATGGCCATCAAGGGGCTTAAGGAAGCCTGCCGGGCGCTGCAATTCCCCATCGTGTCGGGCAACGTGTCGCTCTACAACGAGACATCGGGCCGCGCCATTCTGCCCACTCCGACCATCGGCGGCGTCGGGGTGCTGAGCGACTGGCGCGACATGGCCACCATCGCGTTGAAGGCCGAAGGCGAGACGATCATCCTGATCGGCGGGCACGGCGCGCATCTGGGCCAGTCCATCTACCTGCGCGAGGTGCTGGGCCGCGAGGAAGGCCCGCCGCCGCCGGTCGATCTGGAGAAGGAACGGCGCCACGGCGATCTGGTGCGCGCGCTGATTGCGCAAGGGCTGGCCACGGCGGTGCATGACATCTCCGACGGCGGGCTGGCCGTGGCGCTGGCCGAAATGGCCATGGCCGGCGACATCGGCGCGCTGATCGACGCCCTGCCGGACGGCCCGGCCCACCCGCCCCTGTTCGGCGAGGATCAGGCCCGCTACGTGCTGACCTGCAAGGCTGAAGACGCCGAACGCCTCATCACGCTGGCCGGACAGGCGTCCGTTCCCGCCATGCGGATTGGCGCCACGGGCGGCGATTCGTTGAATGTCGCGGATGTGCTAACTATATCACTGAGCGAGCTGCGCCGCGCCCATGAGGCATGGCTGCCACGCTACATGGACGGAGAGTGACGCCCCATGCCGATGAAGGCGGAAGACATCGAGCGGCTGATCCGCGACGCCCTGCCCGACGCGGTGGTGGAGATCACCGACCTGGCCGGCGACGGCGATCATTACGCGGCCACCGTCATCAGCCGGGCGTTCGAAGGCAAGTCCATGGTGCAGCAGCACCAGATGGTCTATGCGGCGCTCAAGGGGCGCATGGGCGGCGAACTGCACGCCCTGGCGCTGACCACGAAAACGCCGGACGATTGAGATTTCCGGGCAATTGTAAGGAGCGGCGGGCGATGAGCGACGTGAAGGAATGGATCGATTCGGTGGTGAAGGGCAACGACATCGTGCTGTTCATGAAGGGCACGAAGGCGCAGCCCATGTGCGGCTTTTCCGGCCGCGTGGTGCAGATCCTCGATTACCTGGGGGTCGATTACACCGACGTGAACGTGCTCACCTCCGACGCCCTGCGCGACGGCATCAAGGAATACACCAGCTGGCCCACCATCCCGCAGCTTTACGTCAAGGGCGAGTTCGTGGGCGGCTCCGATATCGTCACCGAGCTGTTCCAGAAGGGCGAACTGCAGAAGATGCTGGGTGATGCGGGCATCGCCCACAACAGCCCGCAAGGCGCCTGACGCCTCACCCTTTTCGCCCCGGCCACCGCACCCGCCGCTTGACCTCGCCCTCCTCCAGCACCGGGATGAGGCCGTCGTCCTCCCGCTGCTCGCCGGGCAGCACCAGCCCGGCGGAAATCACCATCTTCGCGGCGTCCTCCACCTTGATGTCGAGCACCTTGACCTCCGCCTTGGCGACGAAGAACAGGAACCCCGACGTCGGGTTCGGCGTCGTCGGCATGAAGCAGGCCAGCATCGCCGTGCCGGGCTTCAGCCCCAGCTCGCCCGAATCCAGCTCCCGGGCGATGAACACCACCACATGCACCCCCTTGCGCGGGTATTGCAGCAGGCCGACGCTCTGGAAATTGCCACTGCCCTGGCTGAGCGCGGTGCGGAAGATCTGCTTGGTGCCGCGATAGATGGAGCGCAGCACCGGCAGACGCTCCAGAATGCGCTCCCACCAGCCGATCACCGAACGCCCCACCAGATTGGCCGCGAACGCGCCGATGACGGTGACGGCGAAGACGAACACCACCAGCCCGACGCCCGGCACCGAAAACGGCAGGTGCTTGTCGGGATTGTAGATGTCCGGCAGCCACGGCTTGATCATCCCGTCGAACCACGAGATGAACCACCACGCCACCCAGAAGGTGATGGCCAGCGGCGCCACCACCACCAGCCCGGCGAAGAAGTATCCGCGCAACCGCCGCCACATGCCCCGTCACCTTCGTTCAAGTCCGTCCGTCGTGCTCAATTGTGCGCAATCGGCGCGGCGGCGCAAGTCGCCATCCGGCGGATGACACGCCTCAACCGCCTTCACGGATCGGCGGCGCGAACTGCAAGGTCAGATCCCACGGCAGATAGATCCAGGTGTCCTGCGACACCTCGGTGACGAAAGTGTCCACCTGATCGGCCCCTTGCGGTTTCACATAGACGGTGGCGACATGGGCCTCCGGCAGCATCTCGCGCACCAGCCGCAGCGTCTTGCCGGTATCCGACAGGTCGTCCACCACCAGCGCCCCGCGGCCCTTGTTGGCCATCAAGTCCGCGGAAGGCTCGCGGATCACCTGCATCTCTCCCTGCACGCCGTAGTCGTAGGACATCAGGCAGATGGTTTCGATGTTGCGCAAATTCAGCTCCCGCGCCACCACCGCCGCCGGCACCAGCCCGCCGCGCGCGATGGCCAGCACCACCTCGAACGGCCCCTTCTCGGCCAGCCGCCAGGCCAGCGCCTTGCTGTCGCGGTGAAACTGCTCCCAGGAGACGGGAAATCCCTTCTGGTATTTCGGATCGATGTTCGGTTCGTCCTTGCCGGTCATCACGCAAGCCTCGCTGCACTGGCGCCGCCTGACAGTTTGCCCGTCACCCCGGCGAACGCCGGGTTCTCATGCCACGCATGCATGCGCTTGTGGCCCGAGATTCCGGCTTTCGCCGGAATGACATGCATGATTTCGAAGCTCCCCCTGTTGCACCCCATGGCCAACCTCACGGAAACAGCGGCAACTGGGTGAGCGCCTCCGTCTCGGCGAAGCCGAACATCAGGTTGAAGTTCTGCACCGCCTGCCCGGAGGAGCCTTT
>DRPD01000264.1 GCA_011374735.1 Thermopetrobacter sp. | reverse complement strand
GCTGTCATTGCCGCTGGCGTTGGCGCTGGTGCCGGTGGCGGTGTTGAAGCTTTCGCCGCCGCTGGCGTCGGCATTGGCGCCGCTGGCGGTGTTGCGGCTGCTGTCACCGCTGGCGTTGGCGTTGTAGCCGGTGGCGGTGTTGCGGCTGCCGACGCCGCCGCCGCTGGCGTCGGCAAAGGTGCCGCAAGCGGTATTGTGGAGGCTGCCGAACGCAGTGGCCCCGGCGGGGCCGTCGCCGGCGGACGGCACGTTGGAACCGTCGAGATCCAGCAGGCATTCGTTGCCGGCCAGCGCCGGGGCGGGCTGCATGGTCGGCGCGATCAGGGCCAGGGCCAGAAGGCTGGCCGAAATGGCGAAACGATTGGCGTGGCGGGTGTGGTGGAAACGCATCCCGGTCATTGTTGTTCTCCCCTTTGGTGTTCGTCTGGTCTTCATCCCTTGCGTATCGCGCACCATGAGATGGTGCGCCTCATGACGGCCGGATCCGTTTTCCTTGCGCCGGCCGTCAGGGAGAAGCTCGAACCCGGGAAGCGGGATGCTTGTCGCAATCAAGCCAAGAAAGAAGACGAATTCATGCGCGGCATGAATGATTCATCCTTTTGGCGCACCTTATACGTGATTGCGACATACTTGCAATACTTAACCAAGCGTTAATCACTAAATTTCTGCCACCATGTTGCATCTCCGCCACAGTTGGGGGTTGATATGTGCGGCCCGACGCTCTTGTCATTGCGGCGCCGGCGGGCCAAAAAGGCGGGCGACGGATGAGAGCCGACTCGCGAACGGCCGGATGAGAGGGCAATGGGCAAGGGCAAGTTCTACATCACCACCGCCATTTCCTATCCCAATGGCGCGCCGCACATCGGCCACGCCTACGAGGCGCTGGCCACCGATGCGCTGGCCCGTTTCAAGCGGCTGGACGGATATGACGTGTTCTTCCTCACCGGCACCGACGAACACGGCCAGAAGATCGTCCAGACGGCGGCGCGGCAGGGCAAGTCGCCGCAGGAGTTCGTCGATGAGATGACGCCGCTGTTTCAGCGGATGGTGAAGGCGCTCAACTGCTCCAACGACGATTTCATCCGCACCACCGAACAGCGCCATCATCGAAGCGTGCGGGAACTGTGGCGGCGCATGGCGGCCAACGGCGACATTTACTTAAGCAAATACGCCGGCTGGTATTCGGTGCGTGATGAGGCCTATTACGCCGAGGACGAGCTGACCGAGGGCGAGAACGGCGAAAAGCTGGCCCCCACCGGCACCGAAGTGCAGTGGATGGAGGAGGAGAGCTGGTTCTTCCGCCTCTCCGCCTATCAGGACAGGCTGCTGAAACATTACGAACGAAACCCGGATTTCATCGGCCCGCCGGAGCGGCGCAACGAGGTGATCGCCTTCGTCAAGGGCGGCTTGCAGGATCTGTCCATCTCGCGCACCACCTTCGACTGGGGCATTCCGGTGCCCGATGCGGAAGGGCACGTGATGTATGTGTGGGTGGACGCGCTGACCAATTACCTCTCCGCCTGCGGCTTTCCCGACGAGAACGCGCCGCGCATGAGATACTGGCCGGCCGACGTGCACGTGATCGGCAAGGACATCATCCGCTTTCACGCCGTCTACTGGCCGGCCTTTCTGATGTCGGCCGGCATCGAGCTGCCCAAACGGGTCTATGGCCACGGCTTTCTGTTCAACCGCGGGCAGAAGATGTCGAAGTCGGTGGGCAACGTGGTCAGCCCCTTCGACCTGATCGAGGAATACGGCGTCGATCAAGTGCGCTATTTCTTCCTGCGCGAGGTGCCATTCGGGCAGGATGGAAACTACTCGCACGAGGCCATCGTGACGCGCATCAACGCCGATCTGGCCAACGATCTGGGCAACCTGGCCCAGCGCTCGCTGTCGATGATCGTCAAGAACTGCGACGGCAAGATCCCGGAGCCGGGCGAATTCACCGAGGAAGACAACCGGTTGCTCGCGCAAGTTGATGGCATACTAGAAGACATCCGCCCGCATCACGACCGGCAGGCGCTGCACAAGGCGCTGGAGGCGATCTTCAGGGCGGTGGCGGCGGCCAACAGGTATTTCGCATCTCAGGAGCCGTGGGCGCTGAAGAAGACTGACCCTGTGCGCATGAACACGGTGCTGTATGTCACCGCCGAATGCGTGCGCCAGTTCGGCATTCTGGTGCAGCCCTGCATGCCGGCCTCCGGCGCGGCGCTGCTCGATCGCGTCGGCGCGGGGGCGGATGAGCGCGACTTCGCCCATCTGGGCGAAGCCGGGCGGTTGCCGCCGGGACGCGAGATCGACAAGCCGGCGC
>DRPD01000263.1 GCA_011374735.1 Thermopetrobacter sp. | reverse complement strand
GGCGCGGATGAAGGCGTCGGCGTCGGCCGGCGCGACGCCGGCCTTCTGTGGTTCCTCGCCGGTGTTGACCTGCACGAACACGGGTAGCCGGCGGCCCCGCCGATCCATTTCCTTGGCCAGCGCGGCGGCCAGCTTTTTCCGATCGACGCTGTGGATGACGTCGAACAGGGCGACGGCCTGTTTCACCTTGTTGGTCTGCAACGGCCCGATCAGGTGCAGGGACACATCCGGGAACCGATCCTTCAGGGCCGGCCACTTGGCGGCCGCCTCCTGCACGCGGTTCTCGCCGAAATGGCGCTGGCCGGCCTCCAGCACCGGCAGAATGACTTCCGGGGCGAAGGTCTTGGAAACGGCGATCAGGGTGACGTCATTGGGCGCCCGCCCGGCCTGTTCGCAGGCGGCGGCGATGTTGGCCCGCACGGCGGCGAGGCGTTCGGCGGCGGTGTCGGTCATCTTGCGCGGTGGGTGTTCTGTTGATACTTCACTGGCGCCATGGTGCATACATAGCAACAGGACGGGATTCGGCAATGGGCAAGGGGACATACGATCCGGCAAGCGTGGAGCCGAAATGGCAGGAGGCGTGGGATCAGGCGGGCATCGCCAAGGCGGCCGAGGACGATGCGCGCCCGCGCTTCTATGTCCTTGAAATGTTTCCCTATCCATCGGGCCGCATCCACATGGGGCACGTGCGCAACTACACCCTGGGCGACGTGCTGACCCGCTACAAGAGAGCGCGCGGATTCAACGTGTTGCATCCGATGGGCTGGGACGCCTTCGGCATGCCGGCGGAAAACGCCGCCATGGACAAGGGCGTGCACCCGAAGGCCTGGACCCATGACAACATTGCCCACATGCGCGCCCAGTTGCAACGGCTGGGCTTTTCGCTCGACTGGTCGCGCGAGTTCGCCACCTGCGATCCCGACTATTACAAGCACGAACAGGCCATGTTCCTCGATTTCCTGCAAGCCGGGTTGGTGGAGCGCAAGGTGTCGCTGGTCAACTGGGATCCGGTGGACCGGACGGTGCTGGCCAACGAGCAGGTGATCGACGGGCGCGGCTGGCGCTCCGGGGCGCTGGTGGAAAAGCGCGAGTTGGCCCAATGGTTCCTGAAGATCACCCATTACGCCGAAGACCTGCTGAACAGCCTCGACGAGCTGAGCGACTGGCCGGAGAAGGTGCGGCTGATGCAGAAGAACTGGATCGGCCGCTCAGAGGGCCTGCGCTTCACCTTCACGCTGGTGGACGAGCGGGGCGACGAGTGGCCGGAGCCTCTGGCGGTGTTCACCACCCGGCATGACACCATCTTCGGCGCCTCCTTCGTGGCCCTGTCGCCGGATCATCCGATCACCCGCCAGCTGGCGGAAGAGAACGACGAGATCGCCGCCTTCGTGAAGGAATGCGCGGCGCTGGGCACCTCGGAGGAGGCCATCGAGCAGGCGGAGAAGAAGGGTATCCTATTACCGCTCAAAGCCCGCCATCCATTCCGCGGCGACGTATTGTTGCCGGTCTATGCGGCCAATTTCGTGCTGATGGGCTATGGCGAGGGGGCGATCTTCGGCTGTCCGGCCCATGACCAGCGCGATCTGGACTTCGCGCGCAAGTATGATCTGCCGGTGATCCCGGTGGTGTGCCCGAAGGACACCCCGGCG
>DRPD01000262.1 GCA_011374735.1 Thermopetrobacter sp. | reverse complement strand
GCCGTCCTCCAGGATGCGCGCGCGCTCCACGGAGCGCAGCAGGTTTTTACCGCCCGCGCCATTGGCGCCTCCCACCGCGTAGACATGGCCCCCAAAGGCCACGGCATCGAAAAATCCACGGGCCTCTTTCAGCGGCGCCGTCAGCCGCCAGGGGGACAAGGTGCCATCGGGCCTGATACGGCTGTACTCCACTGTGCGCAGGAAATCCCTGCCGTCGATGCCGCCGATGGCGTAGATCACATCGCCGCTGCGCACAATGGCCGCGCCGGCGCGGGGTATATTGAGGGTCGCTGTTTTCTGCCACCCCGCCACCCATACCCCGCCCTTATCCACCGGAGCGGAGATCGCCGGTACTGGCAACAGGAACAGAAGGAGAGGGATCAACAGCCTGGTTACAAGGTCCATCACACCTCAGAGCGTACTACGGATGCCCGGCTTTTGGTAGCCGGCATGATCTCTTTGTCCCCTGAAAGCCAGGATTGGCCGTGTCAGAATTGAAAGCGGGCCACCAGGGCGTTCAAGGCCCGGGAGATCTGATTCAATTCGCTGCTGTGCCGGGTGATCTGCCGTGAACCGGACTCGGTCTGATCGGCGATCTGGGTGATGTTGACGACGTTGCGGTTGATTTCCTCGGAGACGGCGCTTTGTTCCTCGGCGGCGCTGGCGATCTGGGCATTCATCTCGTTGATGGTGTTGACGGCGTCGGTGATGGCTTCGAGTGCCTTGCCGGCATTGACGGCCTGGTCCACGCTGCTGTTGGCGCGCTTCTGAGCCTTCTCCATGGCCAGGACGGCATTGCCGGCCCGGGACTGGAGCTGCTCGATCATGTTGTCGATTTCCTGGGTGGAATCCTGTGTGCGGCTGGCGAGGGTGCGCACCTCGTCGGCGACGACGGCGAATCCGCGCCCCTGTTCGCCGGCGCGGGCGGCCTCGATGGCGGCGTTGAGGGCGAGGAGATTGGTCTGTTCGGCGATCTCGCGAATGACATCCACCACGGTGCCGATGTTTTCGCTGTCCTTTTCCAGGGCGTGAATGACTTCGGCGGCCTGTCCCACGTCGTCGGCGACGCCGTTGATGGCGCTGACGGTTTCGCCGACGACCTGCTGGCCGTTGCCGGCCTCGTCATCGGCGCGCTTGGCGGCCACGGCCGCCTCTTCCGCATTGCGCGCGACTTCCCGCACGGTGGCGGTCATTTCGGTGATGGCGGTGGCCACCTGGTCGGTCTGCTCGCGCTGCCGGCTGAGACCCTGGTTTGTCTTATCCACCGTTGCGCCCATTTCAATGGCGGCGTCGGCCAGTTTTCTGGCCGTTGTGGTGACCTGATTGATAATATTTCCCAGTTGTTCGGCCATGCCATTGAAAGCCGCTGCGACTTCACCCAGTTCGTCCCGTGATTCGACGGCGGCGCGGGCGGTCAGTCGTCCGTCCGCCAACTGGTTTGAAGCGTCTTTGAGGCTGCCGATGGCGTGGTTGACCGAGCCATAGAAGGCGCCGAAGAGATACATGGCGATCAGCAAGGCGGCCAGCACCAGGGCAAAGACGATATATCTATATTGGGTAATGCTGCTGATGCGTGCCGCCAAAAGGGTATCCAATTCCGCAATGATGGCGTCATAGAGGGCATAGGTGGATTTGATGGCGCTGGTGCCCTGGTTGAAATAGCTTGCGGAATCGATTGTGATATTTTGCGTTTCCATGAGCGCCTGGCGGCTGGTGGTGACAAAGCCCATGCCGGCGGTCAAAGACTTGTTCAGCGCCTCTTCCAGTACGCTCCGGATCCGGGGGTTGTGTTCGAAGGCCGTCTGCAGGCCGGTCATGGCGGCTTCCAGATTGCTGCCGATCTTACCCAGGAGCAGAGTCATCT
>DRPD01000261.1 GCA_011374735.1 Thermopetrobacter sp. | reverse complement strand
GAGGTGTTCGCCAAGTATCCGCGCCTGGAAAAGCGCCGCCGGCAGCCGGCCTCGGTGCTTTCCGGCGGCGAACGGCGGCTGCTGGAAATCGCCCGCGCGCTCATCATGCGGCCCGAGGTGTTGCTGGTGGACGAGCCGTCGATCGGCCTGGAGCCGAAGTTCATCGACATGGTGTTCGAAATCCTCCATGACCTGCAACACGCGGAGGGCAAGACCATCGTCATGGTGGAGCAGAACGCCCGCAAGGGGCTGGATTTCGCCGATCTGGGCTATGTGCTGGTCTCCGGCCAGCTGGCCAAGGCGGGGCCGGGTGACGCGTTGCTCGAAGATCCGGACGTGGGGCGGCTGTTCCTCGGTGGCTGACGGGCTTGCCGGGGCCGGACGCGGCGGATAAAGTCCGCCCCGACGGTTGGAAACCCCACGGGACGCCCGGGCGCATGAACATCACCACCACAGGGATCATCGGGGCCGGCCAGATGGGCGGCGGCATCGCCCATGTGTGCGCGCTGGCCGGCTACGACGTGTTGCTGCACGACATCTCCACGGAAACGCTCCAGAGCGCGCTGGCCACCATCAACGGCAACATGGCCCGGCAGGTGAAGAAGGGCCGCATCAGCGAAGAGGATCGCGATCAGGCGCTGAAGCGCATCACCACGGCCGACACGCTGGCCGACTTCGGGCGTTGCGACATCGTGCTGGAGGCGGTCACCGAAGACGAGGCCGTCAAGCGCGATCTCTACGCGCAGCTGTGTCCGCATCTGCCGCCGGCGACGCTGATCGCGTCGAACACCTCATCGCTGTCCATCACCCGGCTGGCGGCGGCCACCGACCGGCCGGGGAAGTTCATGGGCGCGCATTTCATGAACCCGGTGCCGCTGATGGAGCTGGTGGAGCTGATCCGCGGCATCGCCACGGAAGACGCCACCTACGAGATCGTCGAAGGCTTCGTGAAGACGCTCGGCAAGAGGCCGGTGAAGGTGGAGGACTTTCCCGCCTTCATCGTCAACCGGGTGCTGATGCCGATGATCAACGAGGCCATTTACGCGCTCTATGAGGGGGTGGGCACGGTGGAGGCCATCGACACCGCCATGCGGCTGGGGGCCCATCATCCGATGGGGCCGTTGGAGCTGGCCGACTTCATCGGGCTGGATACCTGCCTGTCGGTGATGCAGACGCTGTATGAGGGGCTGGCCGATTCCAAATACCGGCCGTGCCCGCTGCTGGTGAAATACGTGGAGGCCGGCTGGCTGGGGCGCAAGACGGGCCGCGGCTTCTATGACTATCGCGGCGAGACGCCGGTGCCGAGCCGATGAGCCGGATGTTTCCCCTTCCCGTTTGTCAAGATTCATGATTGGTTCTGAAGACCATCCGCATCCCCTGCCAACCGCCCGTATTGTGGAGATGACGGTTGGCAGGGGATGCGGATGGCCCCGGTAAACATGGCAAGCGATGCGCTCATACCGTTCTCCGTCATCACCGGCTTTCTGGGGGCCGGCAAGACGACGCTGCT
>DRPD01000260.1 GCA_011374735.1 Thermopetrobacter sp. | reverse complement strand
GCGTCATCCGCCGCCGCAAGCGCCGCCGCCATGGCCCCGGCCGGGCAATCGCGCATTCCCGCTTCGTCCAGCGCAGCGAGCGCCAGCGCGATCATCACCCCGCCGGCCGCCGGCGGCGGATTGAGCCACACCACGCCGTCACCCCGCTGCACGCGCAACGGCGCGCGCCATGCGACGGCGTAATCCGCCACATCGTCATCGCGCAAATGCCCCGCCGCGCGCTGCTGGCCAAGGATGCGCGGGATCACGTCTTCCGCATGGGCCGCCAGCCCGCCGCCGGCCAACAGGCGCAGGAACGCCGCCAGATCGGGATTGGCGAACCGTTCCCCGGCCTTCGGCAGACGCCCCCGGGGCAGAAAGACGCGCCGCGCCGAGGCGCTGTGGCCCAGGATGCTCTCCACCACCCCCATCAGGTATTCCTGAAACGGCGTGACGGTGAAGCCCCGCGCCGCCGCCTGCGCGGCCGGGCCGATCAGCGCCGCCATGGGCAGGCGGCCGAACCGCTCATGCAGCGCGAACAGCCCCGGCACGAAGCCCGGCGTGGCGGTGCTGCCGTGGCCCACGTGGAACACCTGGGTGGCGTCGCCGAAGTCGCACCCCGCCGCCCCGAACACGGCCTGTGGATTGCGCCACTTCGGCGTCTGGGCGAAGAAGTCGCACAACACCGGCGTCTCGCCGGCCGCGCCGACCATCGCGAAACCACCGCCGCCGGGGCTGGCCAGCACCGGCTCCGCCACGCAGGCCATCCACGCCGCCGCCACCGCCGCGTCCACCGCCGTGCCGCCCGCCGCCAGCGCCTGCTTCGCCGCCGCCACCGTCAGCTCGTGCCCGGCCGCCACCGCGCCATGCCCACCCGTCATGACCTTTCGCTCCACGCTCAAATCCACCCGGCCAGTTCGCGCCGCGCCAGCTCTTCCAGCAACGCCACGCCGGGCGCGCTATCGTTCAGGCACGGCGCCACGGAGAAGTTCTCGCCCCCGGCGGCGCGGAACGTCTCGGCCGCCTCCAGGCCGATCTCCTCCAGCGTTTCCAGACAATCGGCGGCGAACGCCGGAGTGATGACGCTGACGTTCTTCACGCCTTCGGCCGCCAGCGCCTTCAGCACCTCCTCCGTATAAGGGGTCAGCCATTCCCCCCGCCCAAGCCGCGACTGATAGCTCAGGCGAATGTCCACCTCTGGCAACGCCTGGCGCAGCAACCGGGTGGTTTCCTCGCAATGCGCCTCGTAGGGATCGCCGCGCTTGACGAACGCCCTGGGCAATCCGTGATAGGAGGCCAGCAGCACCTCAGGCCGCCAGTCGAGCCCGGCCACATGATCGCGCACGCCTTGCGCCAGCGCCGCGATGTAGGCCGGATGGTCGTGATAGGGCGCGCCGAGGCGCACCGCCGGCTGATGGCGCATGGCCGAAAGCGCCGCCGCCACCGCATCGGCCACCGAGGCGGTGGTGGTGGCCGAATATTGCGGATACAGCGGCAGCACGGCGATGCGCCGATGTCCCGCCGCCGTCAGCTCGCGCAAGACCGCGTCGATGGCGGGCGTTCCATAGCGCATCGCCCAGGCCACCCGCGCCGCATCGCTCAGCCGTTCCTGCAATGCCGCCGCCTGCCGCGCCGTGATCTCCAGAAGCGGCGAACGGCCCGTCTCGTGATTCCAGATCGCGCGATATTTGGCCGCCGTGCGCGGCGCCCTGAGCGGCAGGATGACGCCATGCAGCAACGGCCACCACACGGCGCGCGGGATTTCCACCACCCGCCGATCGGACAGGAACTGGCGCAGATAGCGCCGCACCGCCGCCGCCGTCGGCGCATCCGGCGAACCGAGATTGACGAGAACGAGGGCGGGCCTGACATCGCTCATGCGGCCACTGTTTACAGGCCGCGGCGGAAGCTCACAAGGCCGTATTGCCCGCCCTGCCATTGATGGCCCGCGCCACCATGTCATGAAAAAGCGCTGGAAAATCGGCCCCGATCAAGTATCTTGCCGCCGCATTGGAGCATGCGTTTTCTCAAGGGAGCAGGGACATTGTCATTCGATGATCGTGCGCAACTGGCCGGCCGCGTGCTGGAGCTGCTGGAACTGACCCGGCTGGGCGGCAACGTCACCGAAGACGACGTGCGCGCCCTTTGCGAGCGCGCCCAAACGCCACATGGCGACGTGGCCGCCATTCTGGTGCCGCCACGTTACGTGATGCTGGCCCGCGAAATTCTCGGCAAACGCTCGCGCATCGCCGTGTGCACCGTCGCCAACTGGCCGCGCGGCAATTCCAAGGTGGACTACGTGGCGGCCGAAGCGGAGATCGCCTTCTTCGAGGGCGCTGACGAGGTCAACGTCACCCTGCCCTGGCGCCAGGTGATCCGCCGCGATGAACGCACCCCCATCAACATGGTGGAGGAATGCGTGCGCATGGCCGGACGCAAACAGTGCATCAAGGTGACGCTGGAGGCCGGCGAGCTGGACGAAGACCGCCTGGTGCGCGCGGCGGCCCGCGTCGCCATCGACTACGGCGCCGCCTTCGTGGAGACGGAGACGGGCCGCCAGGACAGGCATTGCGGCCTCGAACAGGCCCGCGTCATGCTGGAGGAAATCCGC
>DRPD01000259.1 GCA_011374735.1 Thermopetrobacter sp. | reverse complement strand
GGCTGACCTACGACAAGGACGCGGACACCGCCTCACAGATCACCGCCGATCCGCTGCGGCTGAAGCAGGTGCTGCTCAACCTGTTGTCCAACGCCATCAAGTTCACGCCCTCCGGCGGCGCCGTCACGGTGCGCGCCGAAGCGGCCGACGGTGGGCGGCTATACAAGCTGACGGTCAGCGACACCGGCATCGGCATGACGCCGCAGGAGATGGACGTGGCCATGCGGCCCTTCGGGCAGGTCAGGAGCGGGCTGGAACGCGGCGTGGAGGGCACCGGCCTGGGGCTGACCATCAGCAAGGCGCTGGTGGAACTGCACGGCGGGCGCATGACCATGCGAAGCGCCAAGGGCAAGGGCACGTCCATCAGCGTGGAATTGCCGGTGGCGGGGCCGTGAACATGAGGAGCTGAACGCCGCAAGCGGGAAAATCATGGGGGCACGCATGCACGACATCATTCATGACGATGATGAGCATCATCACATCGAGGAAGAGAACCGGGAAATGATCGCAACAGGCACGGATGGCGCCTTCATGGAACGCATCGGCCGCATCGTCGCCGTATCCGGCGGCCGCGCCGTCATCATGCTCGACCCGGCCGGCGCCATGGACGACAACCCCTCGCCGGAAATCGGCACCCTGCTGAAGGTGGACACCGACGAGACGGTGGCGCTGGCGCTCGTCTCCTCCCTGTCCTCGCCGATGCCGGAGGCCGATGCGGATTCTCATGAAGAGGCGCGCATCGTCGAGGTGGAGTTCATCGGCGAACTGGGCAAGGCCGCCGACGGCGCGCTGGGCGACTTCCGGCGCGGCGTGTCGCAGTATCCGGGCCTCGGCGCCGTGGTCGGCCGGGCCAGCCATGACGAGCTGGAGAAGGTCTACGCCTGCGACGGCGAGGCCGCCATCAAGGTCGGCGTCATCCATCAGGATCAGTCGATCCCGGCCATGGTGAAGATGAACGAGATGCTGGGCAAGCATTTCGCCATTCTCGGCACCACCGGCACCGGCAAGTCCTGTTCCGTCGCGCTGATCCTCAGGCGCGTGCTGGAGGGCAACCCCAACGCCCACATCCTGCTGCTCGACATGCACCACGAATACGCCACCGCCTTTCCCGATCTGGCCGAGGTGATCTCGCCGGAAACCCTCAACCTGCCGTTCTGGCTGCTCAACTTCGAGGAAATCTGCGAAATCCTCATCGGCGATCACGCCAATCGCGAAGAGGACACCGAGGTGCTGCGCGAGCTGATCCCGCAGGCCAGGGCGCGCTACCGGCATGGCGCCAACGGCCGCCTGAGCAAGGTGCGCGAGACGGCCGACGCCCAGAATATCGGTGTCGATGCGCCGCTGCCCTACCGCGCCTCCGACCTGATCGCGCTGCTCGACACCTGCATGGGCAAGCTGGACCTGAAGAACAATCTGGCCCCATACAAGCGCATCAAGGCGAAGCTGGAGGCGGTGACCCGCGACCCGCGCTACGCCTTCATGTTCGGCTCGCTGACGGTGAACGACAACATGGCGGAGGTGGTGGGGCGGCTGTTCCGCATCCCCGTGGCCGGGCGGCCGATCACCGTGCTGGAGCTGGGCGGGCTGCCGTCGGAAGTGATCAACGTGGTGGTTTCCGTGCTGGCCCGCATGGCCTTCGACTTCGGCTATCACGCCGGCGGCAAGGTGCCGCTCACCTTCGTGTGCGAAGAGGCCCACCGCTACGTGCCCAACGACCCCAACGCCGGCTTCGCCCCGACCCGCCGGGCCATCTCCAAAATCGCCAAGGAAGGGCGCAAATACGGCGTCTCGCTGTGCATCATCACCCAGCGCCCCTCGGAGCTGGACCCGACCATCCTGTCGCAGTGCAACACCCTGTTCTCGCTGCGCCTGTCCAACGAACGCGACCAGGAGATCCTGCGCGCCGGCATATCCGATTCGGCCGCCTCGCTGCTCGATTTCATGCCCACCATGGGCGTCGGCGAGGCCATCGCCATCGGCGAGGGCATTTCCCTGCCCTGCCGCATCCGCTTCGACCGCCTGCCGGCCGAACATCTGCCGCGCTCCTCCACCGCCGCCTTCTCCGAACACTGGCGCAGCGACGTGACCGACCCCAATTTCCTGCGCATGATCATCTCGCGCTGGCGCCAGGAGGACATGGAGATCATGGCCACCACCGCCGCCATGCCCGAATCCATGCCGCCACCGCCCGCCGCGCAACCGGCGCCGCCGCCCGCCCCCGCCCCGGCGCCACAACCGGAGCCGGCCATGGATCGCCCGGCGGCGGCCCCGCAACCACGCCCCGCCTCCGCCAGCGGCGGCGGCGAGGCCATCGCCGATCTGCGCAGCAGCCTGTCCGACGTGCTGCGCAAATTCCGCGAGCAATAGAACCCGCCGCCGCGCCTTGACTTGCGCGCGCCGTCTGGCTATCTGCCAAGCGACGCTGGCAATGTCGAAGTCCCGCTCTCCCTCCCGACCGCTTGCCCATCATCCGGGTGGTCGGGAGGGGGAGCGGGACGGTGGAGTCCGATTTTGCGAGCCTGCGGAAGCAGGACTTGCATAATCATCAATAATGGGGACTCGTCTAATGGTAGGACAGCGGACTCTGACTCCGTAAGTCCAGGTTCGAATCCTGGGTCCCCAGCCACCGGCGGTCGCCGGACTCGACTTCCGCCAACTGTTGATCCGTGGGAGAGGACTACGGTCTTCCAGTCTCCCCCTTCGCGAGGAAACTCGGCAGGAGAGGCTCCGCCTCAGCGTTTCTCACCAACGGTCGTTGGATTCGACTTCCGCCAACTGGTGATCCGTGGGAGGAAAGCAGCGGTCTTCCAGTCTCCTTCCTCGTGTGGAACCTCATCAACGGCCTTTCCGTCGGCAAATTCCTCGCCCATGTTAAACATCAGCCATCAGAAGGCTGGTCTTCTCTGTGCAATCACCATGCTGAAAACCGTCTACTGACGACTGCCAACTGTCATGACCCCCGCCGCTCACGCCGCCGCCGCCATCGAGGTGCTGGCCGACATCTTCGATCATCACCGCCCGGCCACCGTGGCGCTGGCCGGCTGGGGCCGCGCGCACCGCTTCGCCGGCAGCCGCGACCGCGCCGCCATCGGCGACATCGTGCACGACACGCTGCGCCGGAAAGCATCGCTCGGCTGGCGGATGGGCGCTGACATCCCGCGCGCCCTGGTGCTGGGCTGGCTGGCCCACGTGGCCGGTCACGCCGTGGAAGACATCGCCCGCATGGCGAAGGAGAAATACGGCTTCGGCCCGCTGTCCGACGACGAGAAGCGGGCCCTGGCCAACCCGCGCGGCCTCGATGACGCCCCCGATTGGGTGCGCGGCGATTATCCCCGATGGCTGGATGCGGAAATGGCCCGCGCCTTCGGCGACGCGGCGGCGCAGGAAGGCGCGGCGCTGGCGAAACGCGCGGCGCTGGACGTGCGGGTGAACGCCCTGAAGACCACCCGCGAGAAGGCGACGCAGGCGCTGGCCCATCTCGCCCCCGCGCCAACGCCCTTCTCCCGGTGGGCCTTGCGCTTTCATGAGCGTGGCGGCCGCCTGCCCCACATTCAGGCCGAAGAAGCGTTCCGCAAGGGCCGCATCGCCATACAGGACGAGGGATCGCAGATCGCCGCCGCCCTGACCGGCGCGCGGCCCGGCCTGCAGGTGCTCGACCTGTGCGCCGGCGGTGGCGGTAAGACGCTGGCCCTGGCCGCCATGATGGAAAACAGGGGGCAGATATTCGCCTTCGACGCCGACAAGACCCGCCTCGCCCCCATCCACGACCGCCTGCAAGCCGCCGGGGTGCGCAACACGCAAGTGATCGCGCCACACCACAAGAAACGGCTCGATGCCCTGCGCGAACGCATGGACGTGGTGCTGGTGGACGCCCCGTGCTCCGGCTCCGGCACCTGGCGGCGCAAGCCCGACGCCAAATGGCGGCTGACGGAAAAATCCCTCGACAAGCGCCTCGGCGAACAGGCGGCGCTGCTGAAGCAGGCGGCGGATTACGTCAAACCCGGCGGGCGGCTGGTGTATGTCACCTGCTCCGTGCTGCCTTGCGAGAACATGGATCAGGTCAGCGCCTTCCTCGCCGCCCATGACGCCTTTGCGCTGGCCGGCTGGCGCGATCAGGCCGCCACGCTGGCCGCCCTGCCCGACGCGCCGCGAGACGCCCCGGCCCTGCAACTGACCCCGCGCCGTCACGCCACCGACGGCTTCTTCATCGCCGTGATGGCCCGCCGCCCCTGATTCCACCATGCGGGGCGCCGGGCTGGAAAAGGATATAAAGATTTTGTTATATGTCCCGGCCGTAGTATGCATGGGGGGCGTCAACATGGAGCGTGCTTGAGTGATGGCCGACAAGGACGACGACGATCTCGATCTGCGCAGCCTCGACGACGAGGAGCTGGTGGAGCAGATTCAGGACGATCTTTACGACGGCCTGAAGGAAGAGGTGGCCGAAGGCGTCGAGATCCTGCTGGAACGCAAGTGGGAGCCCTACAAGGTGCTCACCGAGGCGCTGGTGGGCGGCATGGAGATCGTCGGCGACGACTTCCGCGACGGCATCCTGTTCGTGCCCGAAGTGCTGCTGGCCGCCAACGCCATGAAGGAAGGCATGGCCATCCTGCGCCCGCTGCTGGCCGAAACCGGCGCGCCGAAGACCGGCAAGATGGTCATCGGCACGGTGAAGGGCGACATTCACGACATCGGCAAGAATCTGGTCGCCATGATGATGGAGGGCGCCGGCTTCGAGGTCATCAATCTCGGCATCAACACCGACGCGGAGGAGTTCATCGCCGCGGTGAAGGAACATCGGCCGGAGATTCTCGGCATGTCGGCGCTGTTGACCACCACCATGCCCTACATGAAGACGGTCATCGAGGCGTTGAAGGAAGAGGGCCTGCGCGAGCGGACCATCGTGCTGGTGGGCGGCGCGCCGCTGAACGCCGACTTCGCCGACGCCATCGGCGCGGACGCCTATTGCAAGGACGCGGCAATCGCCGTTCAGACGGCGAAGGAACTGGTCAAGCGCCGCCACAATCAGGGCGCGCCCACCTCATGAGCGCCCGGCGCCGCGGCGGCCGGGCGGCGAAACGGGCCGAGCGGGCGGCCAGGGCCAGACGCCACGCCCTGCCCCCCGGGGGCGACCTGTCCCCGGCCGATGAACTGGCCATCACGTCGGACAAGGGAGCGGGCCGCACCCTCGTCATCGCCTGCGGCGCGCTGGCGAAGGAAATCATTCATCTGAAGGCGCAACTGGGCGCCGACCGCCTCGACCTGCACTGCCTGCCGGCCGAATGGCACAACACGCCGCGGCACATCCCCGCAGGCGTGCGCGCCCGCATCCGGCAGGCCAGGGCCGAAGGCTATGAGAACATCCTCGTGGCCTATGGCGATTGCGGCACCGGCGGCGGGCTGGACGCGGTGCTGGCCGAGGAAGGCATCGAGCGCCTGCCCGGCGCGCACTGCTACGCCTTCCTCTCCGGCCTCGAGGCGTTCGAGAAACGGCTGGAAGCGGACGCGCGCAGCTATTTCCTCACCGATTATCTGGCGCGGCATTTCGACACCCTGATCTGGAAGGGCATGATGCTGGACAGGCATCCGGAGCTGCTGGGCGACTACTTCGGCAACTACGAGAAGCTGGTCTATCTGGCCCAGTCGGACGATCCGGCGCTGCTTCAGAAGGCGCGAGAGGCTGCGCAACGGCTCAAGCTGGCCTTCGAGCACCGCCGCGTCGGCTACGGCGATCTTGAAACCGCGCTGCGTCAACGCGCTTGACAACGCCGCTTCAGCGGGCGAGCAAGACGGCCATGCTGATCGCCACCTGGAACATCAACGGCATCCGCGCCCGCCTGCCGGTGGTGCTGGCCTGGGTGAAGGACGTGCGGCCCGACGTGCTGCTGCTGCAGGAGCTGAAGTGCGCCGACGAGGCGTTCCCGGCCCTGGAGTTCGCCGATCTGGGCTACAACGTCGCCACCCACGGCCAGAAGGGCTTCAACGGCGTCGCCATCCTCTCCAAGACGCCGCCGGAGGACATCGTGCGCGGCCTGCCCGAACGCGACGACGATCAGGCCCGCTACATCGAGGCGGTGATCCCGGCCGGCGGGAAGGTGGTGCGCGTCGCCTCCATCTACGCCCCCAACGGCAACCCGGTGGACAGCGAGAAGTTCCCCTACAAGCTGGACTGGCTGACCGATTTCACGGCCCACGCCCGCGCCCTGCTGCGGCTGGAGGAGCCGCTGGTGCTGGGCGGCGACTACAACATCATCCCCTCCCCGGCCGACGCCGCCGATCCGGCCAAGTGGGAGGGCGACGCCCTGTTCCGCCCCGAATCGCGCGCCGCCTTCCGCCGTTTGCTCAATCTCGGCCTGGTCGATGCGGTGCGCGCGTTCAATGCCGAAGACGGGCTTTACACCTTCTGGGACTACACCGGCGGCGCCTGGCGCAGGAACGACGGCATCCGCATCGACTTCGCCCTGCTCTCGCCGCAGGCCGCCGACCGGCTGACGCAAGCGCGCATCGACAAACAGGTGCGTGGCTGGGAAAAACCCTCCGATCACGTGCCGGTGCTGGTGACGCTGGATATTTAGGGTCAATCCGCCGCGCCCATCGCGATTTGCATCAGGGTGACGCGCATCTTTTCACGGCACCGGGCGGCACCTGAAACTCCGGCTTCCGGCTTCTGGTTTCAGGTTTCAGGTCACACATCCTGCAGGTCGTAATCGAGAATGGCCATCTGGAAATTGTAGGACAGATCGTCCGGGTCTTCATCGTCGCGGAACAGCACGCCGATGAACTCCTCGCCCAGATACACCTCCGCCGAATCGTCCTTCTGCGGGCGCTTGCGCACCTGCAGGGCCGGGTTGCCGAACAGTTTCTGCAAGTAGCGGGTCAGCTTGTCGATTTCCTGTGGCGTCACGGGCGGCGAATCCTTCAAAAAGATGGTTGCGATGACCCGGCATAGCGCGCCCGGCGGCGCAACTCAAGCGTCCTCGTCATCGCCGTTCAGGCGGTGATCCATCACCCTGGCCGGCGCTTCCGTCTCCTCGCAGGCGCACTCCGCCTTGCCGACCACCCGCGCCGGCACGCCGGCCACCACCGACTTCTCCGGCACGTCCTTCAGCACCACGGAGCCGGAAGCCACCTTCGAACAGCGGCCCACCTCGATGTTGCCCAGCACCTTGCAGCCCGCCCCCAGCAGCACCCCCTCGCGGATCTTCGGATGACGGTCGCCGTCCTCCTTGCCGGTGCCGCCCAGCGTCACGTCCTGCAGGATGGAGACGTTGTCCTCCACCACCGCCGTCTCGCCGATGACGATGGCGTGGGCGTGGTCGATCATGATCCCCTGGCCCATCTTCGCCGCCGGGTGGATATCGACGCTGAACACCTGCGAGGCGCGCGATTGCAGGAACAGCGCGAAGTCCCTGCGCCCGATGTTCCACAGCGCATGGGCCAGCCGGTGGGCCTGCAGGGCCTGAAAGCCCTTGAAATAGAGAAACGGCTCGATCAGCCGCTCGCAGGCCGGGTCGCGCTCATGCACCGCCAGGATGTCGGCCCGCGCCGCCCGGCCGATCGCCGGATCGGCCTTGAGCGCCGCGGTATAGGCCTGCACGATCAGCTCCGCGTTGATGTCGTGGTTGGCCAGGGTCATGGCCAGCCGGTGGCCGATGGCGTGGCCGAAGCGGGCGTGATTGAGCACCGCCGCATGGATGAAGCCGCCAAGCGAAGCGTCGTTGGCGATGATCTCCTCCGCCTCCTTGCGGATCCGGCGCCAGACCGGATCGAGGGCGCGGACGTCCCGTTGTGCCGCTTCGCTCATGTCGTGTCTCCCATTCCGCCAGTATCCGCTCAAAGTTTATGTTGCAAAACCTTGTGGTTCAATCATGGTTACGCCGACCGATCACCCACCGGACGGAAACCCGCCATGGCCGAATGGATGTTCGCCTATCTGACCTTCGCCCTGGCCGGCCAGCTCACGCCGGGGCCGAACAACCTGATGCTGGCCGCCTCCGGCGCCACCTTCGGCTATCGGCGCACCATCCCCCACATGCTGGGCATCACCCTTGGCTATCCGGCCATGATCGTCGCCGTCGGCTTCGGATTGGGGCACGTCTTCGAGGCCTACCCCGTGGTGCACACGGCGCTGAAGTGGGCCGGCTCGGCCTACCTGTTGTGGCTGGCCTGGCGCATCGCCACCGCCGCCGGCGACGGCCGGCGGGACAAGCCGGCCCGCGGCCGCCCCCTCACCTTTCTCGAAGCCGCCGCCTTTCAATGGGTCAACCCGAAGGCCTGGGCCATGGTGCTGTCCATCCTCGGCGTCTATACCGCCCAGGCGCAGAGCTATTTCGCCGCGCTGGTCATCATCGCCCTGCTGTCGGTCGCCGTATCGGTGCTCAGCACCAGCGCCTGGACGCTGCTCGGCGTCGGCGCCGGCAAGTTGCTGAACGCCCGGCAGCTGGTGTGGTTCAATCGCGCCATGGCGGCGCTGATGGTGGCCTCACTGGCCGTCATCTGGCTGTGAGCGCAGAAACTCCACCACCACCCGCTTGTGGCGCGCATCGCCCACCGCGTTCATATGGTTGCGGCCCTCGATGACGAAGGTTTCGGCATGGGGAATGGCCTGTGCGAGCGGCTCGAGCGGCCCGGCGATGGGGTCGTCGTCGCCCACCGTGACCAGCACCGGCATGGCAAGCCGCCGCAGCTCTTCCGGGGCAATGGCGCGCCGTTCCGCCCGCATCACCGCCGCCAGCGCCTTCAGGTCGTTGCCCGCCTTCTCGGCGAACTGGCGGAAGCTCAGGCCGCGCGCGCCGCTGATGGCGGAAGGGTCGTCGGCCTCCAGCGCGGCGGCGATCTCTTCGGACTTGCCCACCCCGGTGAGCAGCGAGCCGGCCATGCCCGACAGGATCAGGCGCTGCACCCGATCGGGCCATTCGAGCGCCATCACCGTGGCCACCCGCGCCCCCATGGAATAGCCCATCACGTGCGCCGCCGGCACGTTCAGACGATCCATCAGCGCCAGCGCGTCGGCCGCCATGATGTCGAGCGAATAGGCGGCCGGATCGTGGGGCTTGTCGCTCTGCCCGTGGCCCCGGTGATCCGGCGCGATGACGGCGAAGCCGGCGGCGGTCAGCGCCTCCGTCCAGGATGGCGAAACCCAGTTGATGCGCGCCGAGGAGGCGAAGCCATGCAGCAGAAGCACCGGCGTGCCGGCCGTCACGTCGCCGAACGTCTCGTAATGAATGCGCAGGCCCTGATGGGTGAAATACGGCATTGGCCACCTCCCTCTTCCTGTGCTATCCCCCCTGCACGCGAGCGCGTCAACCATTTTCGGAGCATGAAGGCCATGGCGAAGGAGTTCACGCCGCTGTTTCACAACGACATGGGCGTGGCCGAGATCGAGATCGGCGCGCGCCACTTCGGCTGCATGGGGGCCACCCCGCCGATGGATCACCCGCACGTCTGGCTGGAAATGGGCGACGCGGAAACCGTCCAGTGCCCTTACTGCTCCACCCGCTTCCGCTACAACCCGGAACTGGCCGAAGACGAATGCCGGCCCCATGAGGCGCTGTTCAACGCCCCGGCCCGGCCCTGAGACAACAAGAAAGGGGCGCCACTCCCCTCCAGCGGCACCCCTCTCTCGTGTTCGCCACCCGCTTCGGCATCGGCGGCCGGCTCCTGTCCCGACCCGAATGTTCTCCCGATTTTCTGGCGCCTGATGCCCGAAAGACGGCGTCGTCAGCGAACGCCCATATCATGCCACGGCCGGGCGATGATTCAAATGTGATTCAAATTGTGCGGTTGATGGACGGTTAACCGCAAGACGCCAGCAGCGCGCGCGCCGCGCCGGCGTCCATCAGGCCGCGCCCCGCCTGCCGCAGGATGTCCGCCGCCTCCGCCACCAGCTGCGCGTTGTCCGCCGCCGCCGTGCCGTCGGCCAGCGTCAGGGTGTTCTCGAAGCCCACCCGCACATGGCCGCCCAGCACCGCCGCCTTGAAGATTACCGCCGGCGCATCGGCGAAGGTGCAGGCCATCCATTCCGCCTCGATCACGTTGAGCGCCGTCACGAACACCTCCAGCAGTTCCGCCGGATCGCCTTCGCGCTGAGGGTCGCGGCCCAGCACGAACAGCATGAACGGATGATCGTAGGGGATCACCCCCAGCCCCTTCAGCCACACGAAGCGCGCCACCTCCTGCGGCGCGTAGAGGATGAACTGCGGGGTGATGCGCTCTTCCCGCAGCCACTGAAAGAACTCCGCCGCGCGCTGAAGGCTCTCCTCGGTGCCGTCCGGCACGATCTCGCGCAGCGCCACGGAAACGGTTTCCGGCTTCACCGCCTGCACCGCCGCGATCTGTTGGTCGGTGTCGTAACGTCCGGCCTGCTCGGTGGTCATCTGGATCACCATGTCCTCGCCAACGCGGGCCCGAACCGCGTCGATGGCGGCGCTAAGATCGTCCGGCCGAAGCGAATGCGCGCCTATTGCGTCGCGCGCGTGCAGATGCAGCGCCGCCGCCCCGGCTTCCAGACAGGCCGCCGCGTCTGCCGCCAGTTCCTGAGGCGTCATCGGCAGGGCCGGGTGATCCTCCTTCGTGCGCCGCGCCCCGTTCGGCGCCACCATCAGCAGCACGTCGTTCTCAGCCACTGGCCAGATCCTCGTTCATCATGATGAAACCCGCGCCGCCATATACCCCCGGCACGCTGCTCGGCGCAACGGCCACCGCTCACACGTCCAGGACTTCCCGATTGGCCTCAGCAATCACGATACGTTCGTCATCGCCATGCTTGCTTGCCCCGGACTTGATCCAGGGCCCCGGCGATCCAGAAGCGGCCTTGCGTTACGGTTTGCCCGGAGAAAAAACCGCAGCGTTGCCGCAAGGCCGAGCGGCCCTCTGGATTGCCGGCACGGGGGCCGGCAATGACGGATGGGGGCGGCGCGGCCCTCGCTCCTTCGTCATGCCCGGGCTTGCCCCGGGCATCCAGAAGCGGCCTTGCGTTACGGTTTGCCCGGAGAAAAAACCGCAGCGTTGCCGCAAGGCCGAACGCCCCTCTGGATTGCCGGCACGGGGGCCGGCAATGACGGAAAGGCGAAGGAAATCCAGCCATCGCCCCTGCCTGCCCCAAGCGCCACACT
>DRPD01000258.1 GCA_011374735.1 Thermopetrobacter sp. | reverse complement strand
GGGCCCGCCACAGGCGGTGGCGCTCTTCCGGCTTGCCGGCCCATTGCAGGGCTTCCGCGCCGAACTCCCCGGCCAGCGCCATGAACGCCTCGCGCTGCTCGCCGATGCCGGCCGGGCTGCCGTGAAACTCGATGAACAGGGTGGGGCGCTCCGGCATGGCCAGCTTCGAATAGGTGTTGAGGGTGGCAATGGTTTCGGCGTCCAGCAGCTCGATGCGGGCCACCGGCAGGGCCGACTGGATGGTGGCGATCACCGCCTCGCAGGCGGCCCGCACGGAAGGGAAGGCCAATACCCCGGCGATCACCGCCTCCGGGATGGGGCTGAGCTTCAAGGTGAGGCGGGTGAACACGCCCAGGGTGCCTTCCGAACCGATGAACAGGCGCGTGAGGTCATAGCCGGCGGCCGATTTCCTGGCCCGCCGGGCGGTGTCGATGATTTCCCCGGAAGCCAGCACCACGCGCATGGAGCGCACGTTTTCCGCCATGGTGCCGAAGCGCACCGCGTTGGTGCCCGAGGCGCGGGTGGCGGCCATGCCGCCGATGGTGGCGTCGGCGCCGGGATCGACGGGAAAGAACAGGCCGGTGTCGCGCAGGTGGCTGTTGAGTTGGCGGCGGGTGACGCCGGGCTCGACGACGCAGTCCATGTCCTGGGCGTTGACGGCGATGACGCGGTTCAGGCGCGACAGGTCGATGCACACGCCGCCCTCGGGCGCCGCGATGTGGCCCTCCAGCGAGGTGCCGACGCCATAGGGGATGACCGGCAGCTGGTGCGCGGCGCAGATGCGCACGATGGCCGCCACCTCCTGTTCCGATTCGGGGAAGGCGACGGCGTCGGCCGGCCGGGCGTCGTGCCAGGTGGGGTCGTCGGCGTGCTGGGTGCGCACCGCCAGCGCGGTGGACAGCCGGTCGCCCAACAGCTCCCGCAATCGGGCGATGGCGGCGGTTCTGGTGGTGGTGTCAAGCATCTCTTCCCGCTCATGGTTTGCGCTTGCGGCATGGGCAAGGCATGATCCATGCTGCAAGCATATCCGACCTGCAGGGCGCGGGGCAATGAAGACCATGGCCGTAGATGGGGACAGAGACGAGCATCGGACGCTGATCTCCCTGTGGTATCGGCAACGGGTGCGGCCGTCGCTGGAGCGGCTGGCCCGGGCGCGGGCGGTGGTGGTGTGGCCGCTGGCGCTGATCGCCGGGGTCGCCACCGGCTATGCCATTCTGGCCTTCCGCTTCGGGATCGGGGTCGTGCAGTCGCTGTGGCTGGGGGTGGCGGAGGAGAACATCGTGGCCACCAAGGCCGGGTTCACCCATCCGCTGATCGTGTTCGCGGCGCCGGTGATCGGCGGGCTGGTGGTGGGGCTGATGCTGATCCGGCTGGCCCCGAAGCGGCGCGCCGAAGGGGTGGCGGATGTCATCGAGACGGCGCACCTGCGGCGCGGGCGCATCGATTGGCGAAGCGGGCTGGCCAGTGCGCTGATCACCACCGTGTCGCTGGGCGCCGGCGCGTCGGCCGGCCGCGAAGGCCCGGCGGTGCACATCGGCGCCACCCTGGCCGGCCTGGCCACCCGCTGGCTGAAGATGCCGCTGGCCTCGCGCCGCGCCCTGCTGGCGGCCGGGGCGGCGGCGGCGGTGGCGGCGTCGTTCAACGCGCCCATCGCCGGGGTGATCTTCGCCCATGAGGTGATCCTCGGCCACTATGCGCTCACCGCCTTCGTGCCGGCGGTGCTGGCGGCGGTGGCGGCGACCATCGTCACCCGGGTGCATCTGGGCGACTATCCGGCCTTCATCCTGCCCGATTTCGCCATCGCCAGCCTGTGGGAGATGCCGGCCTTCGCCCTGCTCGGCGTCGTCAGCGGGCTGGTGGCGGCGCTGTTCCTGTTCTGTGCCGCGCTGGCCGAAAAGGGCGCCCAACGGATGGTGGTGCCGCTGTGGCTGAGGCCGCTGCTGGGCGGGGTGGTGATCGGCGCCATGGCGGCGTTCCTGCCGCAGATCCTCGGGGTGGGCTATGAGGTCACCAATCTGGCGCTGCGCGGCCGCTACGACTTCGGCTTCCTGCTCCTTCTGCTGGTGGCGAAGATGATCGCCACCGCCGTCACCCTGGCCTCGCGGTTCGGCGGCGGGGTGTTCTCGCCGTCGCTGTTCCTGGGCGCCATGACCGGCGCGGCGTTCGGCGTCGTGGCGGCCGGGCTGGCGCCGGAAGGGGCGTCGGCGCAGGGCACCTATGCGCTGATCGGCACCGGGGCGGTGGCCGGCGCGGTGCTCGGCGCGCCGCTGTCCACGGCCTTGATCGTGTTCGAGATGACCGGCGACTACAAGATGACGCTGGCCCTGCTGATGGCCACGGCGCTGGCCTCGGTGACCGCCCAGGTGCTGGCCGCGAAGAGCTTCTTTCACTGGCAGCTGGCCGGGCGCGGGCTCGATCTGGAGGAAGGGCCGCACAAGCGCATTCTGCATACCGTGCGGGTGCGTGACTTCATGGAGCCGCGCGAGAAGGGCGCCAGCACCGAAGTCCCGGAGCCATATGATGAGCGGCCGCAGCTGGCGCGTGATGACACCTTGCGGAAGGTGCTGCGGGCGCTTGATGAAGGCAACTACATGAAGCTGGCGGTGGTCGACGCCAATGGGCGGCTGGGCGGCTGGGTGACCCGCACGGCGGCCATGGAGGCCTACAATCGCGAGCTGGTGGCAACTTCGGTGGAAGAACATCGCTGAGCCGTTCGCTAACCGCTCCGGGCGCTGCTATAAGTCGAGGGGAATCATCAACCCGCGAACGTTGTGCAAAGCGCCATGGCCGATCCGTTCGAACTGGACGATGCGCACCACCCCGCCGATGTGCCGCCGTTGTCGCAACAGGCGCAGGCCGCGGCGGCGCCGTATCTTGGCGGTCTCAACCCGGAGCAACGCGAAGCGGTGTCGCACACCGGCGGCCCGCTGCTGGTGCTGGCCGGGGCCGGCACCGGCAAGACCCGGGCGCTGACCACCCGGCTGGCCCATATCCTGGCCACCGGGCAGGCCTGGCCGGGGCAGATCCTGGCGGTGACCTTCACCAACAAGGCGGCGCGCGAGATGAAGGAGCGCATCCGGGCGCTGATCGGCGACATGGTGGAGGGCATGGCGTGGCTCGGCACCTTTCATTCCATCGGCGTGAAGTTCCTGCAACGGCATGCCGAACTGGCCGGGCTGAAGAGCGGCTTTTCCATCCTCGACACCGATGACCAGCTGCGGCTGCTGAAGCAGCTGATGGCGGCGGAGAACATCGACGAGAAGCGCTTTCCGGCCCGCCAGCTGGCGGGAATGATCGATGACTGGAAGAACCGCGGGCTGACGCCGGATCGGGTGCCGGCCGGCGAGGCGGCGGGCTTCGCCCACGGCAAGGCGGGGCTGCTCTATGGGGCCTATCAGCAGCGGCTGAAGACCCTCAACGCGGTGGACTTCGGCGATCTGCTGCTGCTGCCGCTGAAAGTGTTGCAGGCCAACGCCGACCTGCTGGCCGACTACCGCCAGCGGTTTCGCCACATCCTGGTGGATGAGTATCAGGACACCAACGTGGCGCAATATCTGTTGCTGCGGCTGCTGGCCGGGGAGAATGGCAACATCTGCTGCGTGGGTGACGACGATCAGTCGATCTATGGCTGGCGCGGGGCGCAGGTGGAAAACATCCTGCGCTTCAAGACCGACTTCCCGGCGGCGCGCATCGTGCGGCTGGTACGCAATTACCGCTCCACGGCCCACATTCTTTCCGCCGCCAATGGCCTCATCGCCCATAACAAGGCGCGGCTGGGCAAGGAACTGGTGTCCGAACTGGGCGAGGGCGAGAAGGTGGTGGTGCGGGCCCATTGGGACGACGCGGAGGAAGCGCGCGCCATCTCCGACGATCTGGAGGCGATCGGACGCCATGGCGGCCGGCTGTCGCGGGCGGCGGTGCTGGTGCGCGCCTCGTTCCAGATGCGGCCGCTGGAAGAGCGGTTCATCGAGATCGGCCTGCCCTATCAGGTGATCGGCGGGCCGCGCTTCTATGAGCGCGCGGAGGTGCGTGACGCGCTGGCCTATCTGAAGGTGATCCACGCGCCGGCGCACGATCTGGCCTTCGCCCGCATCATCAACGTGCCGAAGCGCGGCATCGGCAAGACCACGGAGCAGAAGCTGCACGCCTTCGCGCGGGCCGAAGGGGTGGCGCTGTATCGCGCCGCGGAGCTGCTGGTGCAGCGCGAGGAGCTGGCGAAGCGGGCCCGCGCGCCGCTGGCCGCCCTGCTGGCCGATTTCGCCCGCTGGCGGGCGCTGGCGGCGGACATGCCGCCGGCCGAGCTGGCCGGGGTGGTGCTCGACGAATCGGGCTACGTCGAGATGTGGAAGAAGGACACCTCGCCGAAGGCGGAGGGGCGGCTGGACAACCTGAAGGAGCTGGTGCGCTCCATGCAGGAATACGACACCCTGGGCGGCTTTCTGGAGCACGTGGCGCTGGTCATGGAGGCCGATCAGGCGGCCGCCGCCGACAAGGTGACGCTGATGACCATGCACGCGGCGAAGGGGCTGGAGTTCGACACCGTGTTCCTGCCTGGCTGGGAGGAGGGGCTGTTCCCCCACCAGCGGGCGCTGGACGAGAACGGCGAGGCGGGGCTGGAGGAGGAGCGGCGGCTGGCCTACGTGGCGCTGACCCGCGCGAAGCGCCGCGCCGTCATCTCGTTCGCCGCCAACCGCCAGGTGCACGGGCTGTGGCAGAACGCGTTGCCCAGCCGCTTCATCGACGAGCTGCCGAAGGCCCATGTGGAGATCGCGACACCGGCCCCGTTCATGGGCCGCCCCATGCCCGCCGATGACGACATGTCTCACTGGCGCGGCCCCGATCTGGAGCTGAAGGCGGCGGCCGACCCACCCGGACGCGCCGCTTGCCGGTTCGCGGTGGGCCAGCGCATCTTTCATCAGAAGTTCGGCTATGGAATCATCACCGCCGCCGACGGCGACAAGCTGACCATCAGCTTCGAGAAGGCGGGCCGGAAACGGGTCATGGCCGCCTTCGTGGAAGCGGCCTGAAGGAGACAGCCCATGAGCGACATCGAGGTGATCCGCGGCGCGTCACGGGAAGAGATGGAAAAGCGCGGCGTGTTCGGTTGGCCGATCTGGGAGAAGGAGG
>DRPD01000257.1 GCA_011374735.1 Thermopetrobacter sp. | reverse complement strand
TAGGCTCAGGACTCATGAATGACGTGGATGCCAGCGGCGTTGTCGCAAAATAGCGCCGAGACTTTCTTTCGCCGGCAATACCTCGTGGTATTGGCAAGAAAGAAAGGCCGGCGATATGCCGCGAAAACGCCGCCCGAAGGGGCTGGCGCAAAAACCGCTGAATCAACAAAAGCCCTTCGCTTTCACATTGTTTTTGCGCCAGACTGGCGCCGCGTCATTTATGGGGCCTGAGCCTAGGCGCTCCAATGGCGTTGCAGGTTGGTCTTAAGGGCGTGCAGCCGGTCGAACAGCGGTGTCTTGCCCTGCCGCGCGAACAGCTCGTCCAGCGCCAGATCGAAGTCATGCAGCATCGCCCGCCGCCGCGCGTCGCGCACCCAGCTCGTCACCCAACCGACGACGACGATTCGCGCGCCCCGCGTCACCGGCTCCACCCGGTGCAGATCCCCGGTCGGATAGACCACCGCGTCGCCGGCATTGAGCAGCACGCCGCGCTCCTCATGCCCCGACTGCACCACCAGTTCGCCGCCGTCATAGTCGAAGTGGTCATTGAGCGCCACCGTGAAGGACACGTCGGCGCGCCGCCGGTCGATGATCGGATTGTCCACGTGCGGGCCATAGCCCATGCCCTTTTCATAGCGCGACAACAACAGCCCCATGACATGTTTCGGCCGCGCATAAAGGCGGAAGGCGCGATGGCCCATCAATGCCGCGCGCACCCGGTCGAGAATGGCGTCACGTTCCGGCGAGGGAGCCGCCTGCAAATTGTGCTTCACCTCTTTCACGTAGCGCCCGGCCGTGATGGCGCCGTCCTCATAGGCGATCCGCAGCGCCGCGGCACACAGCTCCGCCACATCGTCTTTCGGCAACAGCTGTTCGATGATCAGCATGACATCGACAGGATACCTCAATGTTCCTCAACGGGCCAGGCGGTCAAGCCAGCCGGTCGATCATGCCGCGCACGAAGTCGAACAGCCCAACCTGCCGGTGGCGGCGCTGCCGCTCGGCCCGCACGATGGCGCGCAGGCGCTCGAACGCCGCCTCCAGTTCGTCGTTGACGATCACGTAATCGTATTCCTGCCAGTGGGAGATTTCCGACGCCGCCTCGGCCATGCGCCGGGCGATCACGTCGGGCGGATCCTGGGCCCGCTTCTTCAGCCGCTGATGCAAGACCTCCGCCGACGGCGGCAGGATGAAGATGCGCACCACGTCATCGGCCCCCATCGCTTCCGTGATCTGCTGCGCGCCCTGCCAGTCCACGTCGAACAGCACGTCGCGGCCTTCCTCCAGCGCCCGCTCCACCGGCTCACGCGGCGATCCGTAGTGATTGCCGAACACCTCGGCCCATTCCAGCAGCCCGCCGGTGTCGCGCAGGCGGGCGAACTCTTCTTTGTCGATGAAATGATAGTCCCGCCCGTCCACCTCGCCGGGACGTGGCGGCCGGGTGGTCACCGACACCGACATGGAGAGCTCCGGCTCATGATCGAGCAACAGGCGCGACAGGGTGGACTTGCCCGCCCCCGATGGCGAGGAAAGCACCACCAGCATGCCGCGCCGTTTCAGGCTGACCGCCTCGCTGTCCTTTTCCACCTCGGCCATGGCTTACCCCTATTCGACGTTCTGCACCTGCTCGCGCAGCTGATCGATCACCGCCTTCAGCTCCAGCCCGATGGCGCTGAGCGCCGCATCGTTGGACTTCGAGCAGATGGTGTTGGCCTCGCGGTGAAATTCCTGGGCCAGGAAGTCCAGCTTGCGCCCCGCCGGTTCGTCGCCGGCCAGCAGATCGCGCGCCGCCGCCACATGGGCCTCCAGCCGGTCCAGCTCCTCCGCGATGTCGGCCCGGGTGGCCAGCAGCGCCGCCTCCTGATGAAGCCGTTGTTCATCGAGATCGGCCGCCGCCTCCAGCAGCCTGTTCACCTGTTCCGTCAACCGCGCCCGGATGGCTTGTGGCGTGCGGGCCGGATTGCGCCGCGCCTGACCGGTCAATTCGGCGATGGTATCGATGTGGCCGGCGATGACCGCCTGCAACCGCCGGCCCTCTTCGGCCCGCATCGCCTTCAGGTCGTCCAGCGCCTCGCCCAGCGACGCCAGCAGCTCTTGCGCATGTTCCTCCAGCAGCGCCGGCAGGTCTTCCTCCTCCTGCTCGATGACGCCGCGCGCCAGCAACAGCCTGAGCGGATCGACCGGCCCGGCCATGCCGCCCAGCTTGCGCCGCGCCGTCATCAGCCGCCCGATCAGCCAGTCCAGATGCGCCTCGTCGAGCCGCCAGCCGCCTTCCGGCCCGCGACTCGTCACCTGCAGACCGATCTGGAAATTGCCGCGCGCGAAGCGTTCCGCCACCGCCTGACGGGCCGCCGCGTCCAGCTTCTCCGCGCCATTCGGCAGCCGCAGCCGCACATCCAGCCCGCGCCCGTTGACGCTGCGCGCCTCCCATGTCCAGGACAGCGCCGCCGTCTCGCCACCAGCGCGGGCGAACCCCGTCATGCTGTAAAGCGCCATGTCCCCTCGCCGCTCGGATAAAGTGGAATCAGGTCGCAGATTAGGCCCGCGCGATGCACTCGGCAACCGTCAGGGTTTGGCCGCCGCCGGCATCGGCAGCGTCGGCGTAGTCTTCGTCTCCTGCGTGGCAATGGAGGCGGCGTCGCGCTTGTTGCGTTCTTCCCGCCGTTTCTGGCGTTGGGCCAGAAAGGCCCGCCACTTGCGCACGTTGGCGTTGTGCTCCTTCAGGGTGCGGGCGAAGACGTGCCCGCCCGTGCCGTCGGCGACGAAATACAGCATGTCGCTGTCGGCCGGGTTGAGCACCGCGGCGATGGCGGCGCGCCCGGGGTTGGTGATCGGCGTCGCCGGCAGGCCCTTGATGCGATAGGTGTTCCACGGTGTCTTCGCATGCAGGTCGTCCTTCGTCAGCCGCCGTTTCAGCGGCAGGCCGCGGGTGATGCCGTAGATCACCGTCGGGTCGGCCTGCAGGCGCATGCCCTTGCGCAGCCGGTTGAGGAACACCGCCGCCACCAGCGGCCGCTCGCGCTCCAGCGCCGTTTCCTTCTCCACGATGGAGGCCAGGATGATCGCCTCGCGCTTGCTGGTGATCGGCAGGCCGGGCTTGCGCTTCGGCCACAGTCTGGCCAGCAGCGTCTTCTGGGCCGCCATCATGCGCAGCACCAGCTCATCGCGCGTGGTGCCGGGCCGGAACGGATAGGTGGCCGGCAGCAGGTGCCCCTCCGGCGGATTGACGCTCAGCTCGCCCACCAGCAGCGGATGGGCCCGCACCCGTTGCAGCACCCGGCGCGTGCTCATGCCCTCCGGCACCACCACCTGCAACTTCAGCGCCTTGCCCGCCTGTAGAACCCGCAACACATCGCGCACGCTGGCCCGCGGCGGGATCATGAAAGAACCGGCCCGCAAGGGCCGCGCCCGGCCGCGCAGCCGGTCGCTGGCGATCGCCGCCAGCACCAGCCAGCGCGAACGCACCACGCCCTTCTCCTCCAGCAGCGCCGCGATGCCACTGCTGGAGGCGCCGCGCGGGATCTCCACCAGCGCCTGTTGCGTCAACGGCCCCGGCATGACCAGCGCCCGCGCGACGAGCCAGCCGGCCGCCGCCGCCACGAACCCGGCCAGCAGCAGCCACGCCGCGGCCCGCGCCCGCCGCCGCCGCGAGCGCGTTCGCTGGCGCTGCTTGCCGTCCCGTTGTTTATGGTTCTTCATTGGCATGGGGACTGCCTAGGCTCAGGACCCATAAATAACGTGGATGCCAGCGGCGCTTTCGCAAAATAGCGCCGAGACTTTCTTTCGCAGGCAATACCTTGAGGTATTGGCAAGAAAGAAAGGTCGGCGATATGCAGCGAAAGCGTCGCCCGAAGGGGCTGGCGCAAAAACCGCTGAATCAACAATAACCCTTTGCCTTCTCATTGTTTTTGCGCCAGACTGGC
>DRPD01000256.1 GCA_011374735.1 Thermopetrobacter sp. | reverse complement strand
CGGCGCATCATCGGCCAGGCGGAAACGGCGTCGGTGAGGATGCGCTTGTCGCCATACAGCAACACGCGCAGCCGGCGGTGGCGGCGCAAGGCCCTGGCCAGGCCGGGAATCGTCACTTCCGGCCCGGCGTCGCCGCCCATGGCGTCGATCGAAATGACTACGTGTTTGCGGCCCATCCGCTCGCTTTCCGCCCTCGCTGGCTGGCCCCACTTGTCGACCATGGGGCGTATCAGGACATCATAGCATATCGGCTGCGGTTGCGCTGGCAAGGGGGCGGGACAATAATGCCCAACATGCGGCCGAACATCGCCCTCAATCGGGGCGCTTGATCTTCTTCAGCGTGGCGAAGGGGGATGGCTCCGGCGGCGATTCCCCGGCCGGATACGAGAAATCGACCGCCTGGCTGCCCGGCTTGTGCGGCCAGGGATCGAGAGCCAGGGACAGCGACTGGGCGGTCAGCTCGCCGATGTCGATCACGCCGCCGGCGATCACCTCCGGCGGCTCCGGCTGGTCGGCCTCCAGCTCCAGCTCGGCGGGCAGATCCGGCGCGTGTTCCGGCAGCACATAGGCGCGGGCGACGGATTCGCCGACATCGGCGGTGAATGTCTCCAGGGTGCGCACGCAACGCTGATCGATGCGCGCCGTGAAGGCGCCCTCGACCTCGTATTGGCCCTTGCCGCGGCCCGGGCGGATGGTGAGTTTCGCCGCCAGCGCGTGAATGGCCGGCAGGCCGAAGCGTTCCGCCAGCGCGGCGCGTTCCTTCGCGTCGGCCTCGATGGCGCGCGACTCGCCGCGCTCGTCCAGCTCGGCGACGGCCACGGGGCGGGGGAATTCGGGCTTGTCCGTCATGATGCGCTTCCGTCGATCGGTGGAAAGGTGATCCGGCCGGCGAGGATGGCGCGCGCCGGCTGTGTGGTCAATGCCCGCCGCGCCGCGTCCACATAGGCGCGCAGGGCCGCCGCGTCGGCCTTCTCATCGCCCAGCACGTTGCGGGCCAGGGCGCGGCGCAAGGCTTGCGGATCCCCGGCCGCCGCGTCATAGGCCCGCAGGCGGCCGAAGAACGCCTCCGCCATGTGCCGGATGCGGCGCGCCACGCCGGTGTCGGCGACGCCCAGTTCGCGCAGGTTGCCGTCCATGTCGGCGAACATGCGCTCCGTCAGCAGGCGGGAGAACTCATCGGTTTCTTCCGTCCGCTCCTCCTTCAGCCGGGCCAGCACCAGCCACAGATGCAGGACGATCATGTCATAGCGGCCGCTCATGGTGTCCGGCACGGCGCCGCGGACATACAGCCCGGGTTGCCTTGCGGCCACCACAATCGCGCGGTATGCGGCATCGACGGATCGTTGCCGCGGGTCTTGCCTTTTGCGCCAGAATGCGAAGATCATCGATTCGCCCAAGATGCGTTCAAGCGTTCTTCAGCCGGTGTTCACGCCCGTTTTGACGGAGTTGCCGATTCCATGACCGATCATGATGCGAAGTTCCTCACCAAGGCCGGCCGCCGCGCCTTCCTGCTCGGCGCCGCGGCGCTGTCGCTGAGCGCCTGCGCGGGCCGGGAAATCCTGCAACACGGTTACCTGCCGCGCAAGCAGGACATGCAGAAACTGCGCACCGGCATGACCAAGGAAGAGGTGGAGGCGGTGCTCGGCTCGCCCTCCACCACGGCCAGCATCGAACAGCTCGACGACAGCTATTACTACATCTCCACCACCATGAGCCGAACGGCCGCCTTTCTCAAGCCGAAGGTGGCGGACCGCAAAGTGCTGGCCATCCGCTTCGACAAGAGCGGCCGGGTGTCCCATTTCGCCACCTATGGGCTGAAGGACGGCCAGGTGGTGCGCATCTCCGGGCGCAAGACGCCGGTGTCGCTGAAGGAGCGCTCGTTCCTGCGCAGCCTGTTCGGCGGCATCGGCGGGCCGAAACTGCCCGGCACCTGAGCGCGGCGTTTCGCACGATATCGATCTGGCCGGATGACCAAGGGCGGCGCCTTCATGACGCCGCCCTCGCCTTCCCGCGTCCGCTTCGCCGCTTCAGTGGGCCAGCGCGGCCAGCATCAGCAGCGCCACGATGTTGGTGATCTTGATCATCGGGTTGACGGCCGGTCCGGCGGTGTCCTTGTAGGGGTCGCCCACCGTGTCGCCGGTCACCGCCGCCTTATGGGCCTCCGATCCCTTGCCGCCGTGGGCGCCGTCCTCGATGTATTTCTTGGCGTTGTCCCACGCGCCGCCGCCGGCGGTCATGGAAATGGCCACGAACAGCCCCGTGACGATCACCCCCAGCAGCATCGCGCCCAGCGCCGCGAAGGCGTTCGACGCCCCGGCCAGCAGGTAGATGACATAGAAGAACACCACCGGCGAGAGCACCGGCAACAGCGAGGGGATGATCATCTCCTTGATGGCCGCCCTGGTGAGCATGTCCACCGCGGCGCCGTAATCGGGCTTCTCGGTGCCTTCCATGATGCCCGGCTTGTCGCGGAACTGGCGGCGCACTTCCTCCACCACCGCGCCGCCGGCCCGGCCGACCGCCGTCATGGCGATGCCGCCGAACAGGAACGGCAGCAGGCCGCCGAACAGCAGGCCGGCCACCACGTAGGGATTGGACAGCGAGAAGTCCACCTGCACCCCATGCAGCAAAGAGCCTTCCGCCGCGGCCTGCGCGAAGTGCTTCAGGTCTTCGGTGTAGGCGGTGAACAGCACCAGCGCGCCGAGCCCGGCGGAGCCGATGGCATAGCCCTTGGTGACCGCCTTGGTGGTGTTGCCCACCGCGTCCAGCGCGTCGGTGGTGTCGCGCACTTCCGGCGGCAGGTCGGCCATTTCGGCGATGCCGCCGGCGTTGTCGGTGACCGGGCCGAAGGCGTCCAGCGCCACCACCATGCCGGCCAGTGACAGCATGGTGGTCACGGCGATGGCGATGCCGAACAGGCCGGCCAGCTGATAGGTGAAGACGATGCCGAAGATGATGACCAGGGCGGGCAGCGCCGTGGCCTCCAGCGACACGGCGAGGCCCTGGATGACGTTGGTGCCGTGGCCGGTGACCGAGGCGTCGGCGATGGAGCGCACCGGGCGGAAGTTGGTGCCGGTGTAATACTCGGTGATCCAGATGATCAGCCCGGTGACCACGAAACCGATAAGCCCGGACAGGAACAGATCGAGGCCGGAGATGGTCAGGCCGCCCCTGGTCTGCAACTGGGCCTCGAAGCCGGGCACCACGGCGATGATGCCGGCCAGCGCCAGCGCGGAGAGCACGGCGGTGGCGATGAAGCCCTTATACAGCGCCCCCATGATCGAGTTGTTGGAACCCAGCTTGACGAAGAAGGTGCCGATCACCGTGGTGACGACGCAGGCGGCGGCGATCAGCAGCGGCAGCACCATCATCTGCACCGCCTGCGCGCCGGTGAAGAACAGCGAGGCCAGCACCATGGTGGCCACCACGGTCACCACATAGGTCTCGAACAGGTCGGCCGCCATGCCGGCGCAGTCGCCGACGTTGTCGCCTACGTTGTCGGCGATGGTGGCCGGATTGCGCGGGTCGTCCTCCGGGATGCCGGCCTCCACCTTGCCCACCAGGTCGCCGCCGACATCCGCCCCCTTGGTGAAGATGCCGCCGCCCAGCCGGGCGAAGATGGAAATGAGCGAGCCGCCGAAGCCCAGCGCCACCAGGGCGTCGATCACCGCCCGGTCGCCCGGCGCATGGCCCAGCGGGCCGGTCAGCACCCAGAAATAGGCGGCCACGCCCAACAGCGCCAGCCCGGCCACCAGCAGGCCGGTGACGGCGCCGGACTTGAAGGCCATGTCCAGCCCGGCGGCCAGCGACGAGCTGGCGGCCTGGGCGGTGCGCACGTTGGCCCGCACGGAGATCATCATGCCGATGATGCCGGCCGCCGCGGAGAGCACCGCGCCCAGGGCGAAGCCCACCGCCGCCGTCCATGACAGGAAGACGCCGAGGATGACGAACACCACCACGCCGACGATGGCGATGGTGGAATATTGCCGCTTCATGTAGGCGTTCGCGCCCTCGCGGATGGCGGCGGCGATTTCCTGCATCCTGGTGGTGCCCGCATCGGCCGCCAGCACGCTGCGGATCATCCAGATGGCGAAGGCGATGGCGAGCAGCGCCGCCAGAATGACTAGCCAGACGATATTCATGATTTCCCCTCAGATTCCCATTTCGCGCCGGATCGCTCCGGCAACATCCCCCTCGCGGCCATGCCGCCGCGTCAGACCGGCTGCGACATTGCCAAAAACGGCGCGCCGGGGCAAGCAGGCGGCGCCGGCCATGCACAAGGTTCGGTATTTGCGCCGCCCTGCCCCCGTTTCCGTCAAGGGCGCGTCTGGGCGATCATCCAGGCGAGATAGTCCGGCGCCACGTCGGCCACGTCGATGAGCAGCACGGCGGGGGTTTCATAAGGGTGCAGGCGCTTCAGTTCGGCCATGGCCGCATCCGCCCGCTCCGGCACGGTCTTGATCAGCATCGCCGTTTCCGCATCGCGGCAAAGCTCCCCCTTCCATTCATAGATGGAGCGCATGCCGGGAAAGATGTTGACGCACGCCGCCAGCCGCTCTTTCACCAGCGCCGCGCCGATCTCGTGCGCCGTCTTCTCATCCGGCAGCGTGGTGTAGATCAACGCCGCGTCGGGGGTTTTCGCCATTCGTCCCCTCCCCTTTTCACAAATTCGCAACACCGTCTTGCACCGCCCGTTCAGGCGCGGCATGGTGCCGTCCCGTCAGGACCATATCCAGAGGGCTTCAGCATCATGTCACGCATTCCCGCCACCGTCATCACCGGCTTTCTCGGCGCCGGCAAGACGACGCTGATCCGCCACCTGCTGAACAACGCCGGCGGGCGGCGCATGGCGCTGATCGTCAACGAGTTCGGCGACGTGGGCTTCGACGGCGCGCTGCTGTCCGACTGCGGCGACGCGAACTGCCGCGCCGACGACGTGGTGGAGCTGGCCAACGGCTGCATCTGCTGCACCGTGGCGGATGACTTCATCCCCACCATGACCATGCTGCTGGAGCGCGACCCGATGCCCGATCACATCATCATCGAAACCTCCGGCCTGGCGCTGCCGCAACCGCTGATCGCCGCCTTCAACTGGCCGGACATCGCGGCGGAAGTGACGGTGGACGGCGTGGTGGCGGTGATCGACGCGCCGGCGCTGGCGGCCGGACAGTTCGCCGCCGACCCGGCCAGGGGGGAGGCGCTGCGCAAGGCGGACATCAATCTCGATCACGAAAGCCCGCTGCACGAGCTGTTTGAGGATCAATTGCGGGCGGCCGATCTGGTGGTGCTGAACAAGACCGACCTGCTGGACGCGGCGCAGGTGACGGCGCTGACGGCGCGGCTGGCGGGGCAGGTGCGCGGCGGCGTGCGGGTCGTTCCGGCGCAACATGGCCGCCTGGCCCCGGCGGTGCTGCTGGGGCTTGGCGCGGCGGCGGAAACCGATCTGGCCAACCGCCCCACCCATCACGAACTGGAAGGCGAGGACGATCACGATCACGACGATTTCACCAGCTTCGCCGTCACCCTGCCCCCGGCGGCGGACAGGGACGGCCTGCTGGGGCGCATCGAACGGGTGATGACGGCCCATCCGGTGTTGCGGCTGAAGGGCTTCGCGGCCATCGACGGCAAGCCGGCGCGGCTGGTGGTGCAGGCCGTCGGGCCGCGCGTCGATGCGTGGTTCGACCGGCCGTGGCGGGATGATGAAACGCCGGCCACGCAGCTGGTGGTGATCGGCCTGAAGGGGCTGGACGCGGCGGCCGTCCGCCGCGACCTGGGCGCGCTGGAAGACGCCTGAGGCCGGCCCGCTCTGCTTTGCCCGAACCGGCGTTTCACGGCCTCGCAAATCTCCTGCCCGGAATAACCACTTGCCCAAGCCGCGACTGGCCATCGGCGCGCGTTCTCCCGCGCCCTTTTTCCGGCTTTCCCGCCTCTTACCGCGTTCTCCGCGGCTGTCCTCCCATCATCCTGCTTCCTGCTTCCGCCGGCGATATTCCACCGCCCTGGAACCAGCCGCCCCCTTTCCCCCGTTCGGCATTCCTTATAAGAAGAGTCCTTACCTTATAAGACAAGAGTTTATCTTATAAGCTCTGCGAGGGTTGCGGATGCGCGGGCTGCCGTTGCGTCGAACGCCTTTCATCCTTGCGCTTGCGTGAGGATAGCTCCGCAGGGCTCCAGCGCGCAAAATTCACACGAACGCGGCCGCCATTCCATGCTAACAAGCCGCGACGGGAACCATTCGGGCATGCGTGACGATGCACCTGCTGGCGGCCACACAAGGCACCATCGGCGATGGCGGGGAGGCCGTCGATCTGGCCCAGGAGCCAGCCGACATCCTGATCCTTTCCGCCGCCGATTCGGAGCTGGCGGCGCTGGCCGCGGCCTATCACGCCAAGGCCGGCGAACTGCCGCCGCTGCGGCTGGCCTCGCTGCTGTTGCTGCGCCATCCCATGTCCGTCGATCTGTGGCTGGACAGGACGGCGCGGCACGCCAAGCTCATCATCGCGCGCATTCTCGGCGGGCGCGGCTACTGGCGGCATGGCATCGATCAACTGGCGGCGGTGGCGCGGGCGATTGGCATCAAGCTGGCGTTGCTGCCCGGCGGCGACGCGCCACTGGACGAGGAGTTGCTGGAACGCGCCACCCTGCCCCGTGACACCTGCGAAGCCTTGCGCGCCCTGCTGGCGGCCGGCGGGGCGGACAACGCGGCGAGGCTGCTGGATTTCGCCGCCGAACTGTTGCACGACGAAACGGCCACCCCGCCCGCGCCGCGGCCCCTGCCCATCGCCGGGCCATGGCGCGACATGCCGGCCGGCGATGGGCCGGTGGCGGCGCTCGTCTTCTACCGCGCGCTGATCGAGGGCGGCTTCACCGCGCCCGTGGCGGCGTTGTGCGATGCGCTGGAACGGCAGGGCCTCACCCCGGCGCCGATCTTCGTCACCTCCCTGAAAGACCCGGCGGCGCGGGCCATCATCGCCGATCTGTTCGCCGAGCGGCCGCCGGAGGTGATCGTCAACCTGACCGCCTTCGCGGCCGGGGACGACGACCCGCTCAGCGCCGCCGATTGCCCCGTGCTTCAGGCCCTGCCCGTCGGCGCGCCTGAGG
>DRPD01000255.1 GCA_011374735.1 Thermopetrobacter sp. | reverse complement strand
CGGCGAAGGTGCCGGTGAGTGTTTCATCGCCCACCCGCATGGTGAGGCGTTCGCCCAGCCCCCAGGCGCGTTTCAGCCACGCCTTGCGGGTGTTGGCGAAGCCGAAGTCGCGCCACACCTCGTGCCAGCGCCGGAAGGTTTCGCGCAAGACAGGAAACAATTGTTCCGGCGTCGCCGTGACGCCGGTGTCACAAAGCGCCGTGGCCGGCCAGCGCACCGCGTCATCGGGCGGCGCGTGGGCCAGATTGACGCCCCATCCGATGATCACCGCGTCATCGACGCCCTCCAGCACGAGGCCGGCCAGCTTGCGGCCGTGCAACAGCACGTCGTTGGGCCATTTCAGTCGCAGCGCGTCGCGCACATCATCACGTCCGGCCCACACGCACAGCCGGGCCAGCGCCTTGTGCGCGGCCAGCGCCGCCAGCAGCGACAACTCCGGCCAGCGCCGCGCCTCCACGCCGGGGCGCATCAACAACGACAGATGCAGGTTGCCCGGTGGCGACACCCAGCGCCGCCCGCCCCGGCCACGCCCCGCCGTCTGCGCGTGGGCCATGATCCACACCGGCCCCGCCTCGCCGGCCGCCAGCAGCCGCCGCGCCTCATCCTGGGTGGAGTCGATGGCGTCGTGAACGATGAGGCGGCCCGGCGGCATCATGGGCCTTACAGGAACGGCCGGATGGCGGCCTGGGCCAGCCATTCCACCGGCGCCGGCCAGAACACGAAGCCCAGCACGAACACCACCGATAGCGCCAGCAGCAGCTTCAACTCCAGCGGCGCCGCCGCCAGTGGTTCCTTCGGTTCGTCGAAATACATCACCTTGACGACGCGCAGATAATACACCGCCGCCACCACCGAAGACAGCACGCCGGCGATGAACAGCGGCCACAGCCCCGCCTTCACCACCGCCAGCAACACGAAATACTTCGCGAAGAATCCGGCCAGCACCGGAATGCCGGCCAGCGAGAACATCAGCGCGCCGGTGGCGAAGGCCAGCCCCGGATTGGTGCGCGCCAGCCCGGCGAAATCGTCGATCTCCTCCACCGCCCGGCCGTCACGGCGCATGGCGATGACGGCGCTGAAGGCGCCGATGGTCATAACCGCGTAGATGACCAGATAGAGCACCGCGCCGCGCAGGCCCTGCGGCCCCCCGGCCGCCAGCGCCATCAGCACGAAGCCCATGTGGCCGATGGAGGAATAGGCCAGCAGGCGCTTGATGTTGTCTTGCGCGATACCGGCGAAGGCGCCCAGCACCATGGAAGCGAAGGACATGAACACGATCACCTGCCGCCAGTGTTCCACCGCGCCGGGGAAGGCCTCGAACAGCAGCCGGATGATGACCGCGAAGGCGGCCAGCTTGGGCGCCGCGGCGAAGAAGGCGACCACCGGCGTCGGCGCGCCCTGATAGACGTCCGGCGTCCACATGTGAAACGGCACCGCGGAAATCTTGAAGGCCAGTCCGGCCAGCACGAACACCAGGCCGACGATCAGGCCGATGGGCACGCCGCCCTTCAGGGCCTCGGCGATTCCGGCGTAGGCGGTGGTGCCGGCGAAGCCATAGACCAGCGAGGCGCCATACAGCAGCAGGCCGGACGACAGCGCGCCCAGCACGAAATACTTCAGGCCCGCTTCGGCGGCGGCGGCGGAGCGGCGGTTGATGGCGGCCAGCACGTAGAGGGCGAGCGATTGCAATTCCAGCCCCATGTAGAGCGCGATCAGGCCGTTGGCGGAGATCATCGCCAGCATGCCCAGCGTGGCCAGCACGATGAGCACCGGATATTCGAAACGCTCGATCTCCTCCCATTTCATGTAGTGCACCGACATGATGATGGCCAGCGCGGCGGCGAACAGCACCAGCGCCTTCATGATGCGGGCCAGGTTGTCGACGACGAACGCCCCGCCGAAGGCGCTCTGGCCGCCCTGGCCGCTGAAGAACACCACCAGCAGGCCGGCCACCGCCAGCCCGGCCAGGGTCAGCACGTTGACCACATCGGTGGCATGGCGGCGGCTGAAGGCGCCCGCCATCAACAGGCCCATGGCCAGCACCGCCAGCCAGATCTCGGGAGCCGCTATGGCCAATGTCGCGAAGCTCATGGTCTGCCCAATCTCCCCTTGCGAAGCCCGCCTACTGCGCGGCCGCCGCAGCGGCGGCGTTCTGCGCCGCCTCCAGCCCGGCCCGCACCTGCACCAGCAGGGCGTCGATGGTGGCGTCATACAACCCCATGACGCCGCCGGGCTGAATGCCGAACCAGACAGTCAGGAAGGCCAGCGGCAACAGCACCGCCGCCTCGCGCCAGGTGACGTCGGTGATGGTCATCAGGGCTTCCTTCTGCAATGGCCCGAACACCACCCGGGCATACAGATACAGCGCGTAAGCGGCGGCGAAGATGACCCCCGAAGTGGCGATGAACGCCACCCAGGTGTTGGCCAGAAAGGCGCCGGTCAGTGTCAGGAACTCGCCGATGAACCCCGACGTGCCCGGCAGGCCGACGTTGCCCATGGTGAACAGCATGAACAGGAAGGCATACAGCGGCATGCGGTGCACCAGCCCGCCATAGGCGGCGATCTCGCGGGTGTGCATGCGGTCGTAGATGACGCCGACCAGCAGGAACAACGCGGCGGAGATCAGCCCGTGCGAGATCATCTGGAACATCGCCCCGTCGATGCCCTGCCGGGTCAGGGTGAAGATGCCCATGGTGACGAAGCCCATGTGGGCCACCGATGAATAGGCGATCAGCTTCTTGATGTCTTCCTGCACCAGCGCCACCAGCGAGGTATAGACGATGGCCACCACCGACAGGGCGAACACCAGCGGCGCGAACTGTTCGCTGGCCAGCGGGAACATCGGCAGCGAGAAACGCAGGAATCCGTAGCCGCCCATCTTCAGGAGGATGGCGGCCAGCACCACCGAGCCGGCGGTGGGGGCCTCCACGTGGGCGGCGGGCAGCCAGGTATGCACCGGCCACATCGGCATCTTCACCGCGAAGGAGGCGAAGAAGGCCAGCCACAGCCAGGTCTGCAAGCCGGCCG
>DRPD01000254.1 GCA_011374735.1 Thermopetrobacter sp. | reverse complement strand
TCGGGCGTCTCGTAGCCCCAGATGCGTTGCGACGGCGACAGCATCGGATCGCCGCCGTTGCATTCCTCGTCGTTGCCGTCGTCCTGATTGCAGTGGATGACCACGTGATCGCCCACCTTGAAGCGGCTGACCCGTTTGCCCACCTTCCACACCACGCCCGCCGCGTCTGAGCCGGCGATGTGGTAGTCCTCGAACCGGTGCACGTCGAACACCGAGACCGGCTTGCCCAGCGCCGCCCACACGCCGTTGTAATTGACCCCCGCCGCCATGACGAGCACCAGCACCTCCGTCTCGCCGACCTCCCACACCGGCACCTCCTCCACCCGCATGGCGGTGGCCGGCTCGCCGTGGCGCTCGCGGCGGATGGCCCAGGCCAGCATCTTCTCCGGCACTTCGCCGAGCGGCGGAATTTCACCGATTTGGTAAAGCGGCTTGGCGGTCATGGCATCGGGCCCCTTTCCTCCACTTCATTGTTTTGAATGAAGACCATTCTAGCGCCCCGTCGCGCCATGCAAACGCGACCTTCGTCGATTTGACTTTTGCGCCACCCTTGCCCAGTCTCGTGCCACGGCAAACGAACGGGAGCGCCGGAAGAGATGAAAGTGCTGGTGGCGGTGAAGCGGGTGCTGGACTTCAACGTCCGGGTGCGGGTGAAGGCCGACGGCGGCGGCGTCGATCTGGCCAACGCCAAGATGTCCATGAACCCCTTCGACGAGATCGCCGTGGAGGAGGCGGCGCGGCTGAAGGAGGCCGGCGCGGCCGATGAGGTGATCGCCGTCTCCGTCGGCCCGAAAGCGGCCGAGCAGACCCTGCGCACCGCCCTGGCCATGGGGGCCGACCGGGCCGTGCACGTGCTGACCGATCAGGACACCGAACCGCTGGCCGTGGCCAGGTTGCTGGAGAAGATCGTGCGCCGCGAGGAACCGCGGCTGGTCATCCTCGGCAAGCAGGCCATCGACGACGACAGCAACCAGACCGGCCAGATGCTGGCCGCCCTGCTGGGCTGGGGGCAGGCCACCTTCATCTCCCGGCTGACCATCGAGGCCGACGCCGCCACCGCCACCCGCGAGATCGACGGCGGGCTGGAGACGTTGCGGTTGAAGCTGCCGCTGGTGGCGACCACCGATCTGCGCCTCAACGAACCGCGCTACGCCTCCCTGCCCAACATCATGAAGGCCAAGAAGAAGCCGCTGGAGACGACGACGCCCGGCGAGCTGGGCGTCGATATCACGCCGCGCCTTGAGGTGCTGAAGGTGGAGGAGCCGCCGCAGCGCAAGGGCGGCGTCATCGTCGCCGACGTGGCCGAGCTGGTGGACAGGCTGAAGAACGAAGCGGGGGTGATCTGATGGCTGTGCTGCTCATCGCCGAGCACGACGACGCCGCGCTGGCCGACGCCACGGCGCGCGCTTTGAGCGCGGCCCGGCTCATCGATGCGGAAGTGGACGTTCTCGTCGCCGGAAAGGACTGCCGCGGCGTTGCCGAACGGGCGGCACGGCTGGAAGGCGTGCGCCGGGTGTTGCTGGCCGACGGCCCGTCGGTGGCCCATCAGCTGGCCGAACCCATGGCCGAGTTGATCGCGCCGCTGATGGCGGACTACACTCACCTGCTGGCCGCCGCCACCACCACCGGCAAGAACATCGCCCCCAGGGTGGCGGCCCTGCTCGACGTGATGCAGATCTCCGACATCATCGAGGTGATCGACGCGGCCACCTTCAAGCGCCCCATCTACGCCGGCAACGCCATCGCCACGGTGAAAAGCCGCGACGCGAAGAAGGTCGTCACCGTGCGCGCCACCGCCTTTCCCGCCGCCGGCCCGGGCGGCGATGCGCCGATCGAGGAGATCGCCGCGCCCGAACCGTCCGATCTGGTGGAGTTCGTCGAACGACAGCTCACCGAATCGGACCGCCCGGAG
>DRPD01000253.1 GCA_011374735.1 Thermopetrobacter sp. | reverse complement strand
CTCATGCCGATCAACATGCGGCGCATGCGCACGCGGTTGCCGACGTGGACGTCGATGGGATTGGGAGTCTTGTGCATTCCTTTACCCTCGACCGGCCCCGGCTCCGGTTCCTGCGGATTGTCGTGATGAGCGCTTCATCATGGCCGGACCTTCTGCCGGCCCGTGATCCGGGGCGTTATCATAGTCGAACGAGAAAGGCAATACAAATCAGTTGCAAGAGGTTGCGCGCCACGTAGCAAGGTCAACCCGTTCCCTCCTCGTCTCGCAAATCCCCCCGGGTGCTCCTGGCGGCCCTGCCGCCTTTCAGGGCAGTCGTGTCCGTAATGGGCGCAACCATAATGCACACCTTCCGGTTGCTCAATATGCGCCATATTGAACTTAAGGATGATGCGGCAGGCGGCCCTGCACGACGCCGCGGCGCAGCAGCCCCAGCCGCTGGCGCAACCGGCCGCGGGCGTCGATGATGGCGGAAATGCCGGTGTTGGCGGCGCGGATCATCGGCCGGCCGGTCTCGATGGCGCGGAAGCGGGCGATGGCCAGATGCTGATGCGGGCCGATGCCGTTGCCGAACCAGGCGTCGTTGCTGAGCGCCAGCAGCCAGCGCGCGCCGGGGGCGGCGGCCAGTTCGGGAAAGACGGCCTCATAGCAGATCAGGCCGATGAACGGCTCCAGGCCGGGGACGCGCACGGGGCGGTGGTCGCGCCCGGCCAGAAAGCCCTGCGGGATGGCGACGATCTTGCGCAAGCCCAGCGGCTCCAGAACGGAGGCGAAGGGCAGGAACTCGCCCAGCGGCACCAGCTTGCGCTTGTCATAGCGCGCGACGATGCGCCCTTCATGGTCGATGACCAGGATGGAGTTGAAGAGCTTGCGGCGGTTCGCCCCCCGCCGGGCGGCGCGGCGGATGGCGCCGGTGATGAGCCACTGGCCCGGGCGCAGCATGTCGGCGATGGCGCGCAGGGCCTCGGGCGTCTCTTCGATGAGGAACGGCACGGCGCTTTCCGGCCAGACGATGATGGCGGGCTCGGCGCCCTGGGGGATGGCGCTCAAGCGCAGCAGATCGGCGAATATGCGCTGGCGGTTCTCGGGCCGCCATTTCTCCGTCTGCGGCACGTTGGGCTGGACGATGCGCACCACCGGCGCGGCCGGATCGACGGGACGGGTGACGGGATCGGCGGCGAGCCCCCACACGCCATGCCCCAGCGCGGCGACAAACGTCGCGATGGCGAAGGCGACGGTGGCGTTCTTCCATTGGCCACGGTTGAGCAGCGCCAGCGTGGCGGCCCACAAGACGACCAGGAACGACAGGCCATACGTGCCCGTGAGGCGAGCGGTCTGGGCCAGCGGCAGGTTGCCGATCAGCCCATGGGCCGGCAGATTCCACGGAAAGCCGCTGAACGCATGGCCGCGCAAGACTTCGGCGAACAGGAACGCGGCGGCCAGCACGGCGATGCGCCACGGGCGCGCCGGGTGCCAGATGGCGGCGGCGATGGCGGCGGCGATGGCCCAGAAGGCGGCCAGCAACAGCACCAGCGCGGCGATCACCGGCGCGGCCAGCGCGGCGTGGGCTTCGGGGTTGACGAAGAAGGCCTCGCCCACCCACCACACGGAGGCGCCGAACCAGCCGAGGCCCAGCATCAGCCCCAGCCGGGCGCCGAGCGCGATGCGCGCCGGGCGCGGCATGCCAGCAGGGGAAACGGCGTCGAGCAGCCACGTGAGGCCGGCGAAGGGAAACAGCAGGGCCGGCCAGATGGCGAACGGGGCCAGCGCCAGCGTGCCCACCGCGCCGAACAGTGCGGCCAGCAGCAGCAGCCAGCGAACGCGCAGGCGGCGCAGATGCAAAACGGGATCGTAAGCCGTGGTCATGCGGCCTGCCTAACCACCGGCGGCGGCCGGCGCAAGCGTCAGGCGAAATCGTTCAACAGCGACTGGCGGACGTTATCGGGCACCTCCACCTGCTGCCTGTAGGCCGGGTGGTCGATGCCGATGACGAGCGGCGCGCCGTTTTTCAGATCGGCGATCATGTCGTCGCTCAGCTCGAAGCGCAGGAAATGCACCGATGAGGTCTTGTCCTCGGTGGAGCGCTCCAGATCCTCGTTGGCGATGGCCGGCACCTTGTCGTGATCGCCCACCTTGATCCAGATGGTGTTCTCGACACCGGCCAGTTCGGCCAGCCGCTGCTTGCGCTCTACCTCGTCGGGGAACTCGAACATGAAGGTGGCCTTCAGATTGCGGCCGTCGGGGATCAGCGGGTTGTAGGCGTCCAGCTCCTCCTGGATGCCCTCGGGCTCGAAGATGCGCTCGATGCGCAGCATTTCCTGAATCTGATACTGCATGGTCAGCGCGTCCTCGAAGTGCATGGTGGCGTTCGGCCCCACCGGCACGACGCGGTTCTTCTTGTGGGCGATGATCTTGTGGCGGAATTCGGGCCGCGCGGCGGCGTATTCCTCCAGCGACATCAAGTCGTCTCGGGTCAGTTGCGGCATGATCGCCTCCCTTGCATGGGCATGAACAACACAAGCTCAGATTCCGTAGGCCTTGCGCAGCAAGGTGATGGGGTGCTCCGCGCGGCCGCCGCCCTTGTTGTCGTGCGCGTGGACGATGTGCTCGATGTGGCGGCCGGCCATGGGGCAGTCGGACCCGTAGTGATCGGCCTTCTTCGCCTCCACCTGGCGGGCCACCGGGCGGCCGATCTTCACCGCATGTTCGTGGCATTCGGCCTTCACCGCATAGGTGCCGTCATGGCCCGAACAGCGCTCCACGGCGGTCACCTGCGTGTCGGGGATCAGGGAAAGCACCTCCTTCGTCTTGCGGCCAAAGTTCTGCACCCGCTGGTGGCAGGCGGCGTGATAGACCACGCTGCCCAACGGATTCCTGAACTCGGTGTTCAGCTTGCCTTCCCGGTGACGCAGGGCGAGATATTCGAACGGATCGAAGAACGCTTCCTGCACTTTCTTCACCTGCGGATCGTCGGGATACATCAGCGGCAGCTCCTGGCGGAACATCAGGGCGCAGGAGGGCACCGGGGCCACCAGATCGAAGCCCTGATCGACCAGCTCGGCCAGCAGTGGAATGTTGGTTTCCTTCATGCGGTCGACGGCCTGCAAATCGCCCAGCTCCAGCTTCGGCATGCCGCAGCAGGACTTGTATCGGGCCAGCCTGACGGGGATGCCGTTGTGCTCGAACACGGCGATGATGTCCTCGGCCGTCTGCGGCTCGTTGAAATTGGCGAAGCAGGTGGCGAACAGCGCCACCTTTCCCCTGGTGCGCCCGACCGCCTCGGCAACGCCGTCACGATCGAGACGGTCGCGGGCGCGCTTGCTCAAGGGCCTGCTGTCATAGGGTGGAATCCATGCCTCATGATGCACGCCGCCGGCGCCTTCCAGCAGCTTGCGGGCGACGCCCAGCCTGTTCACCGCGTTGACGGCCGGGGCGATCAGCGGGCGGGCCAGCAGCTTGCCGTTCAGATCGGTGTTGGTGAGCAGCTTGTCGCGCCGCTTCACGTCGCCCTTCTTGTAGCGCACCGCCTTGGCCTGCAACATCAGGTGGGGGAAGTCGATGTTCCACTCATGGGGCGGCGTGTAGGGGCACTTGGTCATGAAGCACAGATCACACAGGTAGCAGTGATCGACCACCTTCCAGTAGTCTTCCCTTTTCACCCCATCCATTTCCATGGTGGGGGATTCGTCCACCAGATCGAACAGGGTCGGAAAGGCCTGGCACAGGTTCACGCAGCGCCGGCAGCCGTGGCACAGGTCGAAGACGCGCTCCATCTCCTTCATCAGCGCGTCTTCGTCATAAAACGCCGCGTCGCGCCAGTTCACGGGGTGGCGCATGGGGGCTTCGAGACTGCCTTCTTTCGGTGGCGTGGGCATGACGGCGTGAACCTTTCCGTGTGTGATTTTCCGTGTGTGATGTTGTCGGACGTGGCCCCGGCGGCCCGCCAGGGCCGCCGGAACCGGGGCTGGCGTCAGCGGATCACGACTCCAGCTCGTCGAGCGCCTTCTGGAAGCGGTTGGCGTGGGAACGCTCGGCCTTGGCCAGCGTCTCCATCCAGTCGGCGATCTCGTCGAAACCTTCGTCACGGGCCGTCTTGGCCATGCCCGGATACATGTCGGTGTATTCGTGGGTCTCGCCGGCGATGGCCGCCTTCAGGTTGTCGGCGGTGTTGCCGATGGGCAGGCCGGTGGCCGGATCACCGACCGCCTCCAGATATTCCAGATGGCCGTGAGCGTGGCCGGTTTCGCCTTCCGCGGTGGAGCGGAACACGGCGGCCACGTCGTTGTAGCCCTCCACGTCGGCCTGCTGGGCGAAATACAGATAGCGGCGGTTGGCCTGGCTCTCGCCGGCGAACGCGGCCTTCAGATTCTCTTCCGTCTTCGAACCTTTCAGTTCCATCTCGGAGTCCTCCTGTCTTCTGGTTGTCATGGTTTCGAAACCGGTGCATCGATCACCGTGCACGGGCATTATTTAGAACTGTTCTAAGAATGAGTCAAGGCGTTTCCGCTCACATTCCCTCAGCGGGCGGCCTTCGCGGCGGTGATGAAATCACGGATTTTCGCGGCGTCCTTGACACCCGGCGCGCTTTCGACGCCGGAGGAGACATCGACCATCGGCGCGCCCGTGGCGGCGATGGCGGCGGCGACGTTATCGGGGTTGAGACCGCCGGCCAGCATGAACGGGCGATCGGCGGCGCGATCGGCCAGCAGTGACCAGTCGAAGGCATGGCCGGTGCCGCCCGGCAGGCCGTTTGACGCCGTCTCCTCCACCCAGGCGTCGAACAGCGGGAAGGCGATGTGCGGAGCATATGTTTGCGCGGTGGCGATGTCCGCGGCGGCGCGCACCCTGAACGCCTTGATCAGCGGGCGGTGGACGATGGCGGCGATGGCGGCGAGGCGGGCCGGGGTCTCGCGGCCGTGGGCCTGCAGATAGTCGGGGCGCACCCGCTCGGCGATGTCGCGCAGCAGCGCGTCATCGGCATCGACGGTGAGCGCGACGATGGCGACCCGGCCGCGGGCCAGACCGGCCAGCCGCCCGGCGCGCTCCATGTCCAGATGGCGCGGCGAGGGCGGGAAGAACACCAGGCCGATGAAATCGGCCCCGGCGGCGATGGCCGCTTCCAGCGCCGCTTCATCAGTGATGCCGCAGATTTTCACCCGCACCGGCATGCCGGCCCCGTCATGACGCTTCCCGTTCCAGATCGCCGCGCAGCCGTTCGTCGAGTTCCTTCAGCGCCGCGTCATGAAAGCGCGCGCCGGGATAGTCGTAGTATTGCACGAAGCACCCAACGTCGGCATGCAAGGCGGCGCGGCCTTGCGTCTGGAACTGAAGCCACAGGATGAGCGGCGCGCCGCCGTGGGTGACATCGAGCATCACCCAGAAGTCGTCGGTGCACACCAGCGCCGTGCCGGGCCGGCAGGTGAGCGGCAGCTCAAGGGTGGCGCCGAAACGGGCCCGCCAGCGCCGCCAGCGGTTCCAGGTGGCGGCCGGGATGACGCCTTCGTTGCGGCGCAGACAGGGCAGTCCATCGAACGGGGTGCTCATGGGGCGTGATATGCGCCCAAACGCCGCCAATGCGCAAGAGCCCCCGTGCCCGCGCCGCCGCTGATGGGCCGTGATGGCCGGTTTGGGTTTCGCGCAACCCCTTGAATGTCAGGAATGAAAGCGCCTCGCGGCGGCCCGCAGGGCCGTTCTTGACATTCAAGGAGTTGCGCGAAGAATGGCAAAGAAGCGATACTCAACTGAACGACGCCGACCGGCGGTCAATAGACGAATTAGCGCTGCTCGAGCAGCCGGGTGAGCAGGGCGATGTCGCGTTGCAGGCGTTCGTCGTTTTGCAGCGCCGTCTCGATCTTGCGCACCGCGTGCAGCACCGTGGAGTGGTCGCGCCCGCCGAAGCGCCGGCCGATCTCCGGCAGCGAGCGGGAGGTCAGCTTCTTGGCCAGATACATCCCCACCTGGCGGGGCAGGACGATGGAACGGGCCCGGCGCGGCGAGAGGATGTCGGCCTTCGGCACGTTGTAATGGCGGCCGACGATGCGCAGGATGTCCTCGATGCGCACCGGCTGGGTGGCGCTCTGGCGCGACAGGTTCTTCAAGGCGGCGGCGGCCATGTCGACGCTCACCACGTCGCCGCCCAGCAGGCTCTGGGTGGCGATGACCCGGTTGAGCGCGCCTTCCAGCTCGCGGCCGCCACCGCTGATGCTGGCGGCGATGTAGTCCAGCACCTCCTCGGAAATCATCAGCCGCGGATCGCGGGCCCGGGCGGCGGCCAGCTTGCGCTCCAGGATGGCGCGGCGCAGCTGCTGGTCGTGCTCCTCGATGTCCACCACCAGGCCGCCCATCAGCCTGGAGCGCATGTGCTCGTCGATCTTCTCCAGCTGGCTGGGCGGCATGTCGGCGGCGATCACCACCTGCCGCCTGGCGTCGACCAGCGAGTTGAAGGTGTGGCAGAACTCCTCTTGCATGGTGCGGCCCTGCAGGAACTGGAAATCGTCGATCAGCAGCACCTCGATGGACTGGAAGCGGTCCTTGAAGCTCAAGGTGTCGCGCTTCTTCAGGGCGGCCAGGAACTGATACATGAAGCGTTCCGCGGAGATGTAGAGGAGGCGGCGGCCGGGGTGATGCTTGCGCAGATGCCAGGCGACGGCGTTGAGCAGATGGGTCTTGCCCAGCCCGGCGGCGGAATGGATGTAGAGCGGATTGAGATTGACCGAAGCGCCGCTTTGCACGCCGGCGACGCGGCGCGCCGCGGCCAGCGCCAGGGCGTTGGTGGGGCCGCTGACGAAGGTGTCGAAGGTCAGGGCCGGATCGAGCGGCGAGCCGTGATCGGACAACAACGGCGGCGTGCCGTTGAGCGGGGCGGCGCCGGCGTCATCACCGGCCGCCGCGACGGCGGGGGCCGGCAGACGGGCGGCGGAGCGCACCTTGATGACGACCCGGCGCACGCCGTCGATCTCGGCGGCGGCGATGCTGGTCAGCAGATCGTGATAATGCGTTTCAATCCAGCTCTTCAGAAAGCGCGTCGGCACGGATACCGTCAGACATCCGTCCGCGCAACCCTCCATCTCCATGCGCCCGAACCAGTTGGTGAACAGATCCTTGCCCAGCTCCGCCCGCAGCCGTTTGGTGATCTTTTGCCAGCCTTCCCGCACGTTCGCTCCCGATCCCATCGTCCATCTGCCCCCGTTATGTCTAGTCGTTGTGTGCGCCGTTTCTTCCAAACGATCGTCACCGTCACCGGCTGCCGCGCCGCGAGACGCCGCCGTCGCCGCTCACGCGCCGCCAAGGCTCGCGCGAAGGCGTGGAAATGTCACTGTCGGTGCCGCCGCATTTGCATTGTCCAAGCCCCTTTCACATGCGGCACCCGCAGGGCCGCACGCGCCCCTTCATCTTTCCGGACAACCGCCGGAACGCCCCCCTTGCCGCCGTTCAGCCGCGCACCATATGGCCCCACCCCGCGCGAACAGCGACGCGAACCCTCAACCACCACCCCGCCCCTGCCGGGCGAAGCGGCATACGCCATACCCATTCACATGACGGCCGGAGCAGATGCCCACCCCTCGCGTGCCGTGCCTTTTATAAAGCACCACCGAACGGCGTCTGGCAACTGACAGATCGGCAGCCCCGGCCGATGCTGGATATGGACTGAGCGGCCATGCCGGGGCCATGGCGCGGGTGGCTTCCGGCAACCGCTTGAGTCCGATAAGGGAATCTCAACTCAGCAAGGCTCACTTGCTGTAACGAAAAAAGAGACGCAACCGGCCGGGCCGGACGCGAGCGGCGTGGGGGGGGCAAAGGGGAAACTTCGCTTATGCCGACAAGTGACTGTATATGTTGATGTAATTTTGTCAGTCCGCAATAGTGGCAAGAGTGCCGCAATGCACGCTTTACGCGCATCATGTGCCAACATGAACCATCGCGTTAACCTTCTTGTCGAAGAAGGTTATCCTACCTCCTGATTCAAAGCGGGCTTTCAGGGCGTTGTTCAGCTTATGCGTGAAGCCGGTTGGCGAAGCCCGGCCGTCACCACGTTCCAGGATTACGCAGCGGCGCCGCGCCGCGGATGGCGTGGAAGAAAAGAGCGGATGGTGGAGCCAGGCGGAATCGAACCGCCGACCTCTTGAATGCCATTCAAGCGCTCTCCCAACTGAGCTATGGCCCCATCCTGCGGGCTGGCGCGACGTGCGGCGACGAGCCCGCGCCTTACATATCCATTCATGGGCCGCCTGACAAGGCCCTTCACGGCCTTCGCGGCAGGGAATGCCGCCGCCGACGCGACGCGCCTCATTCGGCGGCGGCGCGGGGGGCGGGCTGGAGGCGGCGGAACAGGCGGCCGAGGTCGTGCCACACGCCCAGGGTGGCCGGCACCAGCAGCAGCACGATCACGGTGGCGACGCCGAGGCCGAAGACGATGGTGATGGCCATCGGTTGCAGGAACTGGGCCTGCAGGGACTTCTCGAACAGCAGCGGGGTCAGGCCGCCGATGGTGGTGAGCGTGGTCAACAGCACGGCGCGCAGGCGGTCGCGGGCGGCGCCGATGGCGGCGGCGCGGGCCTCTTCGCCGTGGGCCATGCGCTCCCGGGCGCGGGCCAGCAGGATGATGGAATCGTTGACCAGGATGCCGGTCAGCCCCAGCAGGCCGATGAGGCTCAGCATGGTCAGCGAGAAGCCCAGCAGCAGGTGGCCGAGAATGGCGCCGATGACGCCGAAGGGGATCACCGTCATGATGATCAGCGGGTGGGTATAGCTGGCGAACACCCAGGCGAGGATGATGTAGATCAACAGCAGCGCCACCATGGCGCCGATCTTCAAGTCACGCATGCTCTCGCGCATCTCCTCCGCGCCGCCCTTGATTTCGGCGCCGATGCCATGGCGGGCCAGAATGGCGCGGAAATCGGAGGCCTCGATGGCGGCCACCGCCTCGGCGATGGAGGAGACGGACTTGTCCACGTTGGCGGAGACGCTCATCACCGCCTTGCCGTCACGCCGGAACAGCACGGAGAAGCCGGGCCGCTCGCGCAATTCCGCCACCTCCGCCAATGGCAGCCAGACGCCGCCGGCGGAACGCACCCGGATGGCCCGCAAGGCGGCGGTGGAAGTGATGGCGTCGGCGCGTTTGACGCGCACCGTCACCTCCTCGTTGTGGCGCGCGAAGCGGGTGGCGATGACGCCTTGCAAGGCGGCGCGCACCTGCCGCGCCAGCCCATCGGCGGTATAGCCCAGCGCCCGGCCGCGCGGGGTCAGGCGGATTTGCACCGTCGGCTTGCCCCAGGGCAGATCGTCGGCGAT
>DRPD01000252.1 GCA_011374735.1 Thermopetrobacter sp. | reverse complement strand
CTGCTGCGCCTGGGCGTGCTGGTGGACTTCCTGTCGCACCCGGTGATCATCGGCTTCACCTCCGCCGCCGCCCTCATCATCGCCACCTCGCAGATCTCCAAGCTGTTCGGGGTGACGGCGGAGAAAGGCGCGTCGCATCTCGAGTCGGTGTGGAACGTGATCGTCGCCGCCGTTCACGAATTCCATCCCATGACCATCATGTTCTCGCTGCTGGCGCTGGCCATCATCATCGGCATGAAGAAGATCTCGCCGCGCGCCCCGGGGGTGCTGGTGGCGGTGGTCGTCACCACGCTGCTGTCGTGGCTGCTGGGTTATGCGGCGGGCGGCGGCGCGGTGGTCGGCGACATCCCGCGCGGCCTGCCGTCGCTGCATGTGCCGCATTTCGACTTCACCGCCGCCGGCCAGCTGTTCGCCGGCGCGTTGGTCATCTCCCTGTTCGGGTTCATCGAGGCGGTGTCCATCGGCAAGGTGCTGGCGGCCCGCAAGCGCCAGCGCTTCAGCCCCAACCAGGAACTGGTGGGGCAGGGGCTGGCCAACATCGCGTCGGCCTTCTCCGGCGGCTATCCCGTTTCCGGCTCGTTCTCGCGCTCCGCCATCAGCTTCGAAAGCGGCGCCGTCACCGGCTTCGCCACCATCGTGTCCGGCCTCATGGTCGGCCTGACGCTGCTGTTTCTCACCCCGCTGCTCTATCACCTGCCGCAGGCCACGCTGGCCGCCATCATCATCGTGGCGGTGATCACCCTGGTGCGCTTCGGCCCGATGCTGGAGGCCTGGCGCATCGAAAAGCACGACGGCTTCGTCGCCTTCCTCACCTTCGTGCTGACCCTGGCCCTGGCCCCCAGGCTGGAGCGCGGCATCATCGTCAGCGTCGTGCTGGCCATGGCGCTGTTCATCTACCGCACCATGCGCCCGCGCATCGCCGTCATGACCCGCCACCCGGACGGCACCTTGCGCGACGTCAAGGTGCATCCGCACCTGAAGCGCTGCAAGCGCATCCTCATCGTGCGCTTCTACATGTCGCTGTATTACGCCAACGCCGGCTACTTCGAGACCAAGCTGCTGCAACTGCTGGCCGACCATCCGGACGTCACCCACGTCATCATCGACGCCGATCCCATCAACCGCATCGACGCCTCCGGCGTGGAGATGCTGACCGGCCTCATCGAGCAGCAGGAGGAGGCCGGGGTGCGCATCCTCATCGCCCATATGAACAAGAACTTCATGGACGCCCTGATCCGCTCCGGCCGCATCGAGCGCCTGGGCGGCGAGGGCGAGCGCTTCTTCGGGCGGCTGACCCATGCCCTGAAGAAGGCGTGGAGCGAGGTGGAGTGCGACGTCTGCGGCAATGGCGCGCATTGTCCGCTGCACATGCCGAAGACGGCGGACATCGCGTTCGAGGAAGACGACGACGCACATCCGCGGCCGGCCAGGTGAGATCAGGCGAAAAGGAAGCGCATCATGGCCAGCGCCCGTCACCCCCTGGTGAACCCGGCCACCAACGCGCGGCTGCGTGACCACGCGGCGCGCACCTTCGCCCGCTTCGACGCCATCGCGGCGCGCATCGGCGATGTGAGGCGTGGCGGCGCCCTGCCGGACGGTTTCACCGGCCATCCCGATCCGCGCCGCCTTCATGCCTGGCTGGTGTTCCGCGCCTATGAGGAGACGGCGCGTGAATGGTTCGCCGGCGATCCGCTGGCGGCGGTCGGTGACGAAACGGTCACGCGGCTGATGCACGGCGCGAGCCTGTCGATGATTGATATCACCCCTTGCGCCGACGGCCGGCTGGCCCATGTGCTCTCGCAGGTGCTGCGGCTGCCGCAACGGGCGCTGGCCCGCCATCCCCGCGCCGGGGCGCTGTGCCGGGCCGACGATCTGGCGTGCGGCGAGGGCGGCTGCCTGGTCGTCACCGTCTATCATTTCTCGTCCATCGATCCCGACACCCAGGGCTGCGCGGCCCACGGATCGGACACCGCCAAGGCGGCCCGCGAGGGGCTGGCCCGGTTGCGCGACGCCGCCGCGTCCCGCACTGGCGTGACACCGCTGTTGCTGGGGCTGGACACCGCCACCGACGCGCTGCGGGTGCATG
>DRPD01000251.1 GCA_011374735.1 Thermopetrobacter sp. | reverse complement strand
GGTTTCGGTCATGCGCGGCAGCGGCCGGCCGTTCGCCGGGCGCATCTCGTGCGCCGGCTTGATGTCCCACCGCTTCGCCGCCTCCTTCAAGAGCCAGCCGCGAATGGCCGCCAGCGTGTCGGGCTCCAGCGAAGCATCCTCGCCGAAATGATCCTCCAGTCCGTCCAGGATGGCCCGCCAGCCGGCCGGCGGCAGCAGCGCCGGATGATAGGGCGTGTGGCAATCGCCGCACTCGCTGGCATAGGCCGCCGGCCAGCGCTGCGGATTCTCCGTGGACGCCACGCTCTTCACCACGCCGATCAGCGGCAGGCCCGACACCAGCGCGAACACCCCGGCCGCGGCGATGATGGCCAGCGGCAGGCGCGCCGCCAGCCGCCACGGCGGCGTCTCGCGCAGGCCCTCCGCGCCCATCGTCACCCGCCGCCCATGCACCATGCTGGCCGGCAGGTTCTCGCCCAGCAGCCATGATTCCACCACCACGCCGCCGATGTGCCCCGCCACCATCAGCAGCACCAGCAGCGCCAGCGCCTCGTGCAGCCCCCGCGCCGCCTTGCCGGCCGCATAGGGCGCGGCCCCGGCCAGCGGCCCCATCTTCTCCGTCCCGCCCAGCGCGACGAGGCCGCTTGCGACGATCAGCGTCAGCACGCCCAGCAGCGCGAAGATCATCCACGCCCCGGCCGGATTGTGCCCCGCATGGCGCGCCGGCCGCCCGGCCAGCAGCCCGCGCAGGTGCGCGACAAGGGCTTTCGGCCCATGGGCGAAATCACGAAAGCGGGCATGGCGCGGCCCGATGAACCCCCAGACCAGCCGATAGGCCAGCAAGGCCGCCACCCCGCCGCCGGCGGTGATGTGCACCACGAACAGCGAAGGGCCGCCGAAGAAGCCGGTCATCAGGCAAATGACGACCAGCCCCGCCAGCGCCCAGTGAAACAGGCGGATGGACGGGTCCCACACCCTGATGGTGCGCGGCGCATCATGTCCGGTGTGTGCCGACAGCGTCATCGCCACCCCTCGCAAGCGTCGTCGAATCCGTTCGCGACAAGCTTGCGAGAGGGCCGGTGTCAGTTCCCTGACAATCGCTGTCAGCGAAATGTCAGGATAGTGTCAGGCCGCGCCGGCCGCCTCGCCGGCGAAGATGACGCACACGCCAAGTCCGCCCGCCCGGGCCTGAAAGAACCGCAGCGTGTAGCCATAGGAGGCGATGATGTCGCCGACGATGGCCAGCCCCAGCCCGCTGCCCTGCACCTTTTCGTCCAGCCTGGCGCCGCGGCCGAGGATGGTGTCGTATTCCGCCTCCGGCACCCCCGGCCCGTCGTCCTCCACCACCAGGCAGGGGCGGCCATGCATGTCCGCGTAGCAGCGCACCACGACTTCCGTCCGGGCCCATTTGGCGGCGTTTTCCATCAGGTTGCCGGCCAGCTCCATGAGGTCGCCCTTCTCCATCGGCAGGGCCAGGGCGTCCTCCACCTCCAGCCGCCATTGCAGCGCCTCGTTCAGCGGCCGCAGGGCGCGGGCGATGCCGGGCAGCACCTCGCCGGCCGGGGTATGATGCACCACCACGGCCCGCCCGCCGTGGATCTTGCTGCGCGCCAGTTCGTGTTCGATGTGGCGGCTCAACTGGCGGATTTGTTCCTCGATGTCGGCCGCGTCTTCCGCCAGCCCGCGCCGCTTCAAGTCGCGCGCCCGCGCCCCCAGCACGGCCAGCGGCGTCTTCATCCCGTGGGCCAGGTTGCCGGCCCTGGCCCGCGCCTCCTCGATGGTCTTTTCCTGCGCCGTCAGCAGCTTGTTGAGTTCATCGATGACCGGAGCGAGTTCGGCCACCGCCGGCGGCGCCAGCCGCCTCCCTTCACCATGGCGGATGCGTTCCAGTTGCCGCCGCAGCCTGTCCAGCGGCTTCAACCCCCACAGGATCTGGGTGCTGATGGTGAGCAGCAGGATGAAGGCGAGCGCCGCCAGCCCGAACAGCAGATGACGGTTGAAGCCGGCCGTCGCGGCGGAGATTTCGCCATGATCCATGGCTACGGTGAAGATGTAGCGGTGCGGCTTCTCCTTGCCGGCGTCGCCCGCCGCCGCATCCAGCCACACACCGCGCACCAGCGTGAAAAGCTCCTCGCCGCGCGGCCCCTTCAGCACGTATTCGTGCACGCCGCCGCGCTTGATCATGTCGGCCCGCACCGCCAGCGCCGCGTCCCACAGCGAGCGCGAGCGCAACAACGGCTTGTCGGCGTCGTTCACCTGCCAGTAAAGCCCGCTCAGCGGCCTGTTGAAGCGCGGATCGCTCAGATGGCCGGCCAGTTTCAGGCCGCCACCGGGCCGCACCTCCACCCGTGCGATGAGCTGGTTCAGGTGGTTCTCCAGCTCGCGGTGCACCCTGGCCTCCACGCTCTGTTCGAAGGCGTGGGAAAGCTGCCAGGCGAGCAGCGCCAGCGCCGGCGCCACCACCACCACCGACAGCAGGATCAGCCGCCAGCGCAGCGAGCGCGGCATCAGGGAGCCGACCGTCAGGCGCATTGCTCGTCCGTCTCCGGGTTCACCAGCATGTAGCCATGCCCCCGGCGGGTGCGGATGAAACCGGCCCCGATCTTGCGCCGCAGCCGCCCCACCAGCACGTCCAGCGTGTTGGGATTGCGATCCACGTCCCCCTCGTAGATGTGTTCCATCAGCTCCATGCGCGGCACGGCGCGCCCCTGGTGGTGCGCCAGATAGCTGACCAGGCGGTATTCCAGCGGCGTCAAATCCAGCGCCCTGCCATCAAGGATGGCGCGCGCCGTGCGGGTATCGAGCTCCAGCGGGCCGACCCGGATGACCGGCGCCGCCAGCCCCCGCGAGCGGCGGATGATGGCCCGCAGCCGGGCCAGCACCTCCTCCATCTCGAACGGCTTGGCGACGTAATCATCGCCGCCCGCGTCGATGCCCGCCACCCGCTCCTGCCAGCTGCCGCGCGCCGTCAGCACCAGCACCGGAAAGGTGCGCCCTTCCATGCGCCAGTTGCGCAGCACCGCCAGCCCGTCCAGCTTCGGCAGGCCGAGATCGAGGATCACCGCGTCATAGTCCTCGGTGAAGCCCTTGAAGTCGGCCTCCTCGCCGTCGAAGGCGTAATCCACCACATAGCCGGCCTGCTCCAGATGCTGGCCGATATCACGGGCGATCGCCGCGTTGTCTTCCACGATCAGCACACGCATGGGCCGCCCCACCTCGTTCAATCGTTGTCGGCGTTGAAGTTCTGGCGCCGCCGCGATGCCGGCACGCGCACCTTGCGCACCCGGTCATGGCGGTCCAGGATGCGGATTTCATACCAGATCCGCCCCTTTTTCTTCTTCTTCACCTTGACGCTCAGCACCTCGCCGCCATATCGCCGACGCACATCGTTCAGAATGCCCTGCAAGGCGCGGATGCGGCCGTGCCGGCGGGCGCTCCACACATATTCATGATCATCATCGTCCCACTCTTCCGCGCAACGCGCTCCGCCCTTGCCGCGCCGTGTGCAGCGCTTGCGGGATTTTGTGGTGGCGTCATCATCCACGAGGCCGCCATTTCCACCACCAGCGCCACCGCCGCCGTTTCCGCCATCATCATCATCCCCGCCGTCGTCATCCCCGCCGTCGTCATCTCCACCGTCGTCATCTCCGCCGTCGTCATCGGCGACGGCCTGCGGAATCTGCGCCACCGACGACATGAAAACGGCCACGCCGGACAAGGCCAGCAACAACAGCGCCAGACGCGACCATTTTCTTGGAGCTTTCAGGAACATGGCGGCTCCTTACCTCAAGACACAAGCCCACCCGCATCCCAAAGTCCATATGGAAGCATCTGCGCCTGACATTTTTCTGACAAGGGGTGTCAGGGCAATGACATGCCCTGTGGGACAGAATTGCTCCCGTTGCTGCAACAACCGAAATACCAGACCCGTAAACCTGACCGACCGAAGGAGGACAAACCCATGTTGCGCAAACTGCTGATTCCGTCCCTGATGGCCATCTACGCCATTGCCGGCGGCATGCCCACCATCATGCCCGTCGATCAGGCGCTGGCCGCCAAGCACAAGAAGAAGATCACCAATTTCCACGCCGAGCACGACGGCGATCATGATTCCGGCAAGTCCCGCCACTCCAGGCACGATTCCGACCATGACTCGGATTCCGACTCCGATTCCAGCTCGGATCACGATGGCGGCGGTCATGACGACGATGGGAACGATTCGGATTCGGACTCCGATCACGACAGTGGGTCCGATTCCGACTCCGACGGCGATTCCGACGGCGATTCCGACAACCACTGAACGATGAAGACCGGCCGGCCCCGGCATGTTCGCATCGTGGCGTGCTTCAAGGGGCCGGCCGCCGGAAGGCCGCGCGTCGCTACAGGCCCGGTAACCAAGCCCCACCACCCCGGGCGGCGCGTGGTCTTCCTATTTTGTTGGGCGGGAGAACGGCGGTGGTGCCCCTGGCCCGACTCGAACGGGCACGGCCCGAAGGCCAACAGATTTTGAGTCTGTCGCGTCTACCAGTTCCGCCACAGGGGCAAAAGCCTTTTCATCTCACTCATCATGCCGGCGAAAGCCGGATCACGGATCACCCGTCATGCCGGCGAAAGCCGGCATCTCAGGCCGCAAACTCCTGCGCTGGTGACACGCGACCCGCCAGTCGTCGGGATGACGAGAAAACACCATCGCATCGGCCCGCCTCACGAGATACCGGCTTGCGCCGGAATGACGAGATGGGGCTTTATTGTGTGAGACGGCCGCTTCGTCAAGCCAGAACGCTCCCCCCACCAGCGGCGCCAACAAAAGACCCGGGCCACCTCATGCCACCAGCCGGCCCGTCAGGCATCCTTTTCTTCCAGCAGCCGGGGCAAGCGTGTCTTCCACTCGCTCATCAGCACCAGCTCACAGTGCACACTCTTCCCCTGTGCCTGCGCCACCTCCAGCATGCCCGCTGGAATGGCATCTTCCCACGCGAAATGCGCCGTGAGCAATTCCAGCAGCTTGCGCTTGTATTCCGTATCCAGATTGCCCGCCAGTTGATCGCCCTTCGTCTCCAGCACCACCAGCCGCGACGGCCGCCCGTCCCCATTCACCGCGAAAATGAAGTCGGGATAGACGCGCCCGCGCCGCCAGCCTTGCAGCCCGTATTGCTTGCGCGCCACGTTGCGGTGCCACCATTTGAGCGCCTTCTCGCCGTCCAGATACACCGCCACCTCGCGCTCCGCCTTGTTGAAGTCGGCCTCGTATTGCGGCGCGAACAGGCTGCGCTGCAGCGGCCCGCCATCGCCGCCCACCAGTTGCCGCGCCTCCTCCGGCTGCGTGGTTTCCGCCCAATCC
>DRPD01000250.1 GCA_011374735.1 Thermopetrobacter sp. | reverse complement strand
TGATGCACCCTCGCTGATTGGGCGGGGGACCGGGACTACGAGAGACCCGCCACCTGGCAAGGCGTCGTAAGGTGAGGCTGGGAGCGTGGGGCCGTCAGGCGGCGTCGGCGAGTCTGCCTCCATCCTCCTTGCGGCGACCGGCGCGGCAGAAGATGCGGCAGACGGCGCGGCAGACGACCCACAGCAGCACCAGATTGATCAGCGGCGCGGCCAGGGCGATCACCATACGCAAGGTGTCAGAGCCGCCGAAGAAGACCGGATACAGATTCCATGGCAGCCCCAGCGGGGTCATGACCAGCGCCGTGAAGAGATCCAGCGTGTCGTTGTGCAACGACTGATTGACGACAAAACTGGCCACGCCGGCCAGCCACAACGCCACGAACGCCCCCGTCAGCAAGCGGCACACCATCTGCCCGTTCCCCCTCTTCTTCGCTCCCCCTGGCCCAAGAGCCGCTCCGCCGGCCGCGCGCCAGGCGGGCGGCTTGCGCCGTCCGCCCCCAGCATACGGGCACCGACACGTTCGTCAACCGCCAGCACATGCAGGAAAGTGAATATTTTTCATCGCGGCCCGTCTCGACCCTTGACTCGCCCTAAAACCTGAGTAAAAAAGTCGGATATAACCGACAAAGGTCGAACTGATGAGACGAGATCGATGTTGATCGACCCCAACAAGGTGACCCCGTGCGGCGTGCGCAAGCAGGACGTGCGGGTGCCCTCGAAGGAGACGCTGCGTTCGTCGGGCCAGGTGCAGTCGCTGTCGCGCGCCCTGAAGCTCTTGAACGCCCTGTCCTATTATCCGCAAGGGCTGTCGCTGTCCGATCTGGCGCGCGAGGTGGGGCTGCCCAACTCCACGGCGCACCGGCTGCTGACCACCTTGCAGAACGAACGTTACGTGCGTTTCGACAACGAGCATTCCACCTGGAAGATCGGCGTGCAGGCGTTTCAGGTGGGCTCGGCCTTCGTGCGCTCGCGCGAACTGACGCAGATCGCGCGGCCGGTGATGCAGCGGCTGATGAGCATCAGCGGCGAGACGGTCAATCTCGGGGTGCTGGATCGTTGCGAGGTGATCTATCTGGCGCAGGTGGAAACGCGCAAGATGATGCGGGCCATCGCCGGGCCGGGCGGGCGCGTCTATATCCATGCCTCGGGCATCGGCAAGGCGCTGCTGGCCTTCGCGCCGGAAGAGGTGCGCGAGAAGATCTTCAATTGCTGGGATCCGCGTCCCCTGACGGCGAACACCATCACCTCCGAAACCGCGCTGCGCAAGAACCTGGCCCAGATCCGCAAGCGCGGCTTCGCCATCGACGACGAGGAGACGGCGGTGGGGCTGCGCTGCGTGGCCTCGGTGGTGTTCGACGAGCATCAGGAGCCGGTGGCCGGCATTTCGGTGTCCGGCCCGACGGCGCGCATCACCAACAGCCGGCTGGGCCAGCTGGGGGCGATGGTGCTGGAGGCGGCGGCCGACATCACCCATGAATTCGGCGGGCGCTGGCCGATGGAGCTGGAAAACAGCGTGTCCTGATCACATATGCGTTGGGAGCGCGGCGGGCGGGTGCGGCGCCACATCCCCTCCCGCTGCGGACGCTTCATGTGCTATCCCGATCGCGGGCAATCATTCGACCATCCATCAGACAGGCAGGAGAGGCATGTCAGAGATCACCAAGGAACAGGTTCTCGAAACCCTGAAGAGCGTCAAGGCACCGGGAGGCGACGTCGATATCGTGTCCTCCGGCATGGTGTCGGAAATCGTCATCGCCGGCAACAACGTGATGTTCGCGTTGCAGGTGGACCCGGATCAGGCCGCCGCCTTCGAACCGGTGCGGCAAGCGGCGGAAGAGGCCGTCTCGGCCATGCCCGGCGTGGAGAAGGTCATGGTGGCGCTGACCGCGGAAAAGAAGGAGGGCGGGGAAACCGGCCGCGGCAAGCGCGCGCCGCAGCCCACGCAGGCGCAGGCGCCGGGCATTCCCGGCGTGTCGCACATCATCGCCGTGGCCTCCGGCAAGGGCGGGGTCGGCAAGTCCACCACCGCCATCAACCTGGCGCTGGGACTGGCCGCGAAGGGGCTGAAGGTGGGCATTCTGGACGCCGACATCTACGGGCCGTCGCTGCCGAAGCTGCTGGGCCTGCATCAGGAACCGGAACCCGACCCGGAGAACCCGGAGAAGCTGAAGGCGCTGGAGGCCTATGGGCTGAAGGCGATGTCGATCGGCTTCGTGGTGGACGAGGCCACCCCGGTGATCTGGCGCGGGCCGATGGTGATGTCGGCCCTGCAGCAGATGATGCACGAGATCAGCTGGGGCGATCTGGACGTGATGGTGGTGGACATGCCGCCGGGCACCGGCGACGCGCAGCTGACCATGGCCCAGCAGGTGCCGCTGTCGGGCGCCGTCATCGTCTCCACGCCGCAGGATCTGGCGTTGATCGACGCGCGCAAGGGGCTGAACATGTTCAAGCGCGTCAACGTGCCCATTCTCGGCATCGTGGAGAACATGAGCTATTTCATCTGCCCCAACTGCGAGGAGCGCCACGAGATCTTCGGCCACGGCGGGGCGCGCCAGGAGGCGGAGAAGATGGGCGTGCCGTTCCTGGGCGAAGTGCCGCTCGATCCCGACCTCCGGGCCCGTTCGGACGCCGGCAAGCCGGTGGTGGCCACCGACGCCGACAGCCCGCACGCGGCGGTCTATCGCCAGATGGCGGACAACATCTGGGAGGCCCTGCACACCGGCGAAACGGGCAAGCGCTCGATGCCGCGCATCGTGGTGGAATGAGCGGCCGGCGGGCGGCGGCATGAACACACGACGGGGCACGGGAAACGGCGCTTTTCCCGTGCCTTTTTTGATCTTCGGCGATGTCATGCTATTGACAGACAACGGATGCGGACGGCGCAGCGGTACCGGGAGCGGAGGGCCGCCCCTATCCCGAAGATGGTTAACCAATCGTTACATCGGTGTTTGACGGCGCGGGTCATTTGCCCGCATGTTGAGCGCAACGTCGTGACCCACGGGTTTCACAGGGGCTGAAGTGTCATGAGAATTTTTCTGTATATCGCGGGTCTGGTACTGATCGCGCTGGGGGCGGCGGTGATGACCGTCAACGTGTTCGGCGGCGGGGCCATGGCGGCGCAATTCCTGAAGTTCGGGCTGCATCCGTCCAGCGGCATCATCGCCCTGGTCGGCGGGCTGATCCTGCTGGGGCTGGCCACCGTGACGCAGGCGCTGAATACGCTGTATGACGATTTGTATTCCTATATGCGCGACAGCGCCGCCGGGCCGGCGGTGACGGGCACATCGGCCATGCCGGGCCTCGATCCGGTGGCCTCCCCGGCGCCGGGAGAGGAAAAGACCACGGCTGACGACACCGGCGGCAAGAAGGGCCTCGGCCGCGGCGCGGCGCTGGGTGGCGCGGCGGCGGCGGGCGGCGGGGCCATCGCCTCGACGCTGGGCAAGGCGAAGGACGCGGCCGCCTCGGCCACCGATGCGGCCGGGAATGCGGCGCAGGCGGCGGCCGGCAAGACGAAGGACGCGGCTTCCAGCGTCAGCGGCGCGATTGGCGGCGTGGCGAAAAAGGCGGCGGAAAAGACCGCCGATGTGGCCGGCGGCGCGGCGGAGGTGTCGAAGGACATCGTCAGCGGCGCCTCCGACAAGATGAAGGACGCGGCCGGCGTCACGAAAGACGCCGCCTCGGCGATCACCGATTCGGCGACCGGCCTGGCCGGCCAGGGCGCGGACAAGCTCAAGGGCGTGGCGACGACCGCCAAGGACGCCGCCACCACCGCCACGGAGAAGATCACGGGCACGATGAAAGAGGCCGCCTCCTCCCTGAGTGAGGCCGCCAAGGGGGCGGCGGACAAGACCACCGACACCCTGAAGACGACCGCGGACAAGAGCATCGGTGCGGCCAAGGACGCAATGGATGCGACAAAGGACGCCGCCGGCGCCGCGACCGACCCGGTGAAGGACGCGGTTTCCACCGCGGGCGCCGCCAAAGAGGCGGGCACCACCGCCCCGCCGACGGAGGCTTCCGCCGTCGCCGACAACGTGGCGGATAGTGCGGAAACGGCGGAAGAAGGCATGCTGTTCGTGGTGGAGGAAACCACCATCCGCAACCGTCCGGCGCGCATTCTCTCCGACGGCACCATCGAGGCGGAACTGGACGACGGCTGGCTGCGCTTTGAGAACCGCGAGCATCTGGACGAATATCTGGACGCGCTGGAAAGCTGACCGACGAGAGAAGCGCGGCTTTTTCGCCTCAGCGCACGTCGAGCACGGAGGTTTTCGCGCGGCGCGCCACCTCCGACGCGGTGGAGCCGAACAGGATGCGGTGCCAG
>DRPD01000249.1 GCA_011374735.1 Thermopetrobacter sp. | reverse complement strand
GCCAACACTTCAGGGTGGCGCGTTGCCTCGTGGAACGAAGGTTCCCGGCCCGTTCGTCCTTCCTCACGACAGGCCGGGCGCCTCCAAGGGGTTCAGAGGTGCAGGGGCATGGCCTGGAAGATCAGCGCGCGCAGAGTGTGGCAGGTGGCGGTCGCCCTGTTGTTCGTCTTTCCCGCCGCCTTGTATCATTTCAGTTCCTCCATCGCCGAGAAGAGCATCGACGCCATCCTGCAGCAGGCGGCGCGGGAACAGGCCCGCACATGGGCCAGCGAAGTGGATGGCGAATTGTCGCGTATTCTTGCACGGACGCCGGGCCATCGGCCGGCGCCGGACGTCTTGCGCAAATTGCGTGACGAGGCGGCGAAATTCGGCGTCGTGCGCTTTCAGGTGCGGTCCGCCGAAACCCGGTCACGGCCGGTCATCGCGGCGCACCAGCCGGGCGACAACGTGCAGGCGCAAGCCGGCGAGGACGGTGCCGTGAAGGCCATGCGCAAGGTGACGGTGGCCCTGCCCGGCGCGGCGGGGCGGGCGGGCGGCGTCATCGAGGCCGTGGTCGATGTCAAAAGCCTGCACGCCACCTTGTTCGCGTCGCTGCACCGCTTTCTGATCGTGGTGCTGGGCATTGTGGTGCTGTTGATCGGCCTGGTGCTGTTCGGGTATTATCAATTGAATCTGGACTTCCGGCACTGGAAGGACAAGCTGAGCGGCGAGGACGGCCTGACCGGCCTGCCGAACCGCGCCGTTTTCATGCAGCAGATGCGGGCCCGGCTGGATCATGCCGTCTGGCACGACCAGCATCTGGCTTGCTTCGCCGTCGATCTGGACAATTTCTCCAATCTGTCGGCCATCTATGGCCACGACACCGCCGAGCAGGTGCTGCTGGCGACGGCCCGCAACCTGCGCGAGGTGGCCGGCGAAAAGGCCCTGCTCAGCCGTCTCGACATGGATGAATTCGCCGTCTTCGCGCCGCTCGACGATGAGCGGGACATCGAGGCTCTGGGGCAGCGCCTGCGGGCCGTGGTGCGCCGGCCGATCCCGCGCCAGGGGCAGTTCCTGCATGTCACCGCCTCGGTCGGCGCGGTGGCCGTGGCGCCCGCCCCCGATACCGACACGGAGGACATCCTGCTGCAAGCCTGCATGGCGCGCTGCGACGCGCAGAGCAAGGGCGGCAACCGCTTCGTCCTCTATACCCCGGAGGTGGCCGAACGGCAGCAGGCCCGCAACCGGGCCGAGGCGCTGGTGCGCCAGGCCATCGAGGAAGGCGGGCTCAAGGTGCATTTCCAGCCCATCATCCGGCTGGCCGACAACCGGGTGCAGGGCTTCGAGGCGCTGGTGCGCCTGCCCGATCCGCAAGGCGGCTTCCTGCCGACCAACGATCTCATCGATATCGCGGAAAGCCTCGATCTGATGCGGGAGCTGACCCAGATCGTGCTAGAAAAGAGCGTGCGCGCGGCGGCCGGCTGGCCGGCGGCGGTGAGCGTGGCGGTCAATCTCTCGCCCAGCGCGCTGAAGTCGCCGCATCTGATCGATCTGATCGCCCAGACGCTGCAAGACGGCGGGCTGGACGCCGCGCGGCTGGAAGTGGAGGTGACGGAGAACCTGATGCTGGAGGATTCGCCGTTCATCCGCCGCCAGTTGCGGGCCCTGAAGGCGCTGGGCGTGAGCGTGGTGCTGGATGATTTCGGGGCCGGGTATTCATCGCTGAGCTATCTGTGGCGCTATCGCTTCGACAAGATCAAGATCGACCGCGCCTTCATCCACGCCGCGGAAACCTGCGAGGAAGGGCTCTCCATCATGCGCGCCATGCTGCTGATGGGCCGCACCCTGAACATCCCGGTCACCGCCGAGGGCATTGAAACCGCCGAGCAGGACGACTGGGTGCGCCGCCACCGTTGCACCTTCGCACAAGGGTATTACTACGCGCGGCCGATGCCGGCGGAAGAGGCTACCCGCCTGCTGGCCGAAACCCGGCCGCTGCCGGCTGGCACGCCGCTCAGGGCGGCGGGTTGACATCCTTCTTTGCGTTCCGTCATCTCGTCCATTATGCTGCCGGCGCGGGTGTGCCGGGTGATTCATCTTCGCGCCGCGCCCGCAGTCGGAAGAAGCCGCGACGGCGAAGGGAGAGCATGGACGCGCCGATCGAGACAGACCCCGTATCGCAGCCGCGCATCCACCTCATCCGCATGGTGGTGTTCGTGCTGCTGGTGGCGATTATCGCGGCGGTGCTGTTCAATCCCATCAAGACCGCGTTCATGGCCAATCCGGCGCTCAACGGGCTGATCCTGTTCGTGCTGCTGGCCGGCATCGTCTACACTTTCGGGATGGTCATCCGGCTGTTTCGCGAAGTGTCGTGGGTGAACCATTTCCGGATCACCGAACCGGGGCTGGAGCTGCCCTACACGCCGCGCCTGCTGGGGCCGATGGCGGCGCTGCTGCGCGGCCACCAGCCGGGGGCGCTGCTGACGCCGTTCTCGCTGCGCTCCCTGCTCGATTCGCTGGCCGCCAGGCTCGATGAATCGCGCGATATCGCGCGCTATCTGACCGGGCTTCTCATCTTTCTGGGGCTGCTGGGCACCTTCTGGGGGCTGTTGCAGACCATCCACGCGGTGGGCGACGTGATCCGCAACCTCAACGTGGCGGGCGCGAAATCGGCCACCGTGTTCGAGGAGCTGAAGGCCGGGCTGGAAGCGCCGCTGGCCGGCATGGGCACGTCGTTCTCGTCGTCGCTGTTCGGGCTGGCCGGGGCGCTGGTGCTGGGCTTTCTCGACCTGCAGGCGGCGCAGGCCCAGAACCGCTTCTACAACGAGGTGGAAGACTGGCTGGCCTCGATCACCGATATCGCCGGCGGTGGCGCGGCGCTGGACGATGACGGGGTGACGGCGTTGCAGGCCGGAATCGCCCATCTGGACGCCAGATTGCAAAGCATCGCGGCCGGGCAGGCGCAGCCGGACGCGGCCATGCGCGAACTGGCCCAGGCGCTGTCCGGCGTCGTGCGGCAGATGCGCGAAGAGCAGCAGATCATGCGCCAGATTCTCGACCAGCAGATCAAGGAACAGGCCGGCATCCGGGACATTCTCACCCGGCTGACGGACAAGGGCTGAGGCGGTGCCCGGGCCGCTGAACAGGCGCCGGCGGGAAGACGGGCTGTTCTGGCCCGGCTTCGTGGATGCCATGGCGCAGCTGTTGCTGGTCATCATCTTCCTGCTGACGGTGTTCATGGTCGCGCAGTTCATGCAGGCGCGCGAGATTTCCGGCCGCGACACGGTGCTGGAGCGGCTGCGTGCCCAGATCGCCGAACTGACGGAGCTGCTGGCGCTGGAGAAATCCTCGAAGGCGACGCTGGAGGCGACGCTGGCCTCGCTGCGGGCCGATCTGAACGCCGAAAAGGGCAAGACGAAGCAACTCGCCACGCGGCTTTCCTCGCTGCTGGGGGTGGAGGACAAGGCGGGCTCGGCCGTCGCCGCCTTGCGCGACAAGCTGAAGGCGGAGAAGAAGATCTCGGCCGACGCGCTGGCCCAGGTGGAGCTGCTCAATCAGCAGATCGCGGCGTTGCGACGGCAAATGGCGATCCTGAACGCGGCGCTGGAGGCCTCGGAGAAGCGCGAGAAGGCGCAGAAGGTGCAGCTGGCGGAGCTCGGCAAGCGGCTGAACGCGGCGCTGGCCCGGCGGGTGCAGGAACTGGCGCGCTACCGCTCGGAGTTCTTCGGGCGGTTGCGCCAGATCCTGTCGCAGCGGGCCGACATCCGCGTGGTTGGCGACCGCTTCATCTTCCCCTCCGAAGTGCTGTTCGACAAGGGTTCCGCGGCGCTGACCGACAGCGGCAAGGCGGAGCTGGACAAACTGGCGGGGGCGCTGAAGGAGCTGGAGCGCGACATTCCGCCGGACATCGACTGGATCCTGCGCGTTGACGGCCACACCGACAGCGACCCGATCAACACGCCGCAATTTCCCTCCAACTGGGAGCTTTCCACGGCGCGGGCCATTTCCGTGGTGCGCCATCTGATGTCGAAGGGCATCCCGGCGAAGCGGCTGGCGGCGGCCGGCTTCGGCGAGCATCATCCGATCGATCCGCGCGACACCGAAGAGGCCAAGGCCCGCAACCGCCGCATCGAGCTGAAGCTGACGGAACGCTGAGCCGCTCAGGCGAACAACAGGTGGCGGCGCAGGTGGCCGGCGGCGCGGCGCGTCTGAGAGGGAAACAGCACGGCCAGCAACGCCGCGTAGGTGAGCGCGCCCAGCGCGATGCGCCCGGCGAGGCTCCACATGTCATGGGCGGCCGGGACGCCATGCAGCACGGCCAGCATGGCGAGGCTGGCCAGCGCCAGACGGGCGGCGCGGCGGAACGGGAACGCGAAGCCATACAGACGCCAGGTCAAGACCAGCGCCACCAGCAGGGCCAGCAGCTCCGCCACCGCGAAGGCGGCGAACAGCCCCCACCAGTGGCCGGCCAGCCAATAGCCCACCGGGGCCAGCAGCAGCCCGAAACCGACGCTGACGACATCCATCAGCAGCGTGAAGCGCGTCCGGCCGGCCAGCAGGAACACCTGATCGACGAAGTGCACCCGCAGGTTGAAGAACAGGCCGGCCAGCGCCGTCAGCGGCAGGGCGACGATGGTGGCGGCGCGGTAGGTGTCGGCGAGCAGCAGGCGGGCGATGTCGCCGGTGATGGCGAGCAGCCCGGCGACGGCGGGAAACAGCGTCAGCATGAGCAACACGCCGTTGCGTTGCTGCTGTTGCATGCCGGCGGCGAGGCCGCTCTCCTCCGCCGCCTTCACGGCCAGCGGGAAGGTGGCGGCGGTGACCAGCATGGCGGCCATGGCGGCGCCGCGCAGGCCCAGCCCCATGCCGACGGCGGTCAGGCCGACGGTGTGGGCGCCTTCGAAGAGCTGGATCAGATAGCGCGTCAGGTTGAGGCTCAGCCAGCTCAGGCCGCCGCCCAGCACCAGCGGCAGGCCATATTCCAGCGCGCGGCGCAACACCACCGCGGCGAGACGCGGCGGGGCGAGGCGCACGCCCAGCAGCCACAGGGCCGGCGCCACGGCGACGAGATGGGCGGCGGCCGAGGCCAGCAGCGCGTCGGCGGCGCGCAACGGCCCGCCGGCCGCCAGCAGCGCACCGATGGCCAGCGCCAGGGCGGGGCCGGTGAGTTGCAGCCAGGTATAGACGCCGATCCGGTGCAGGGCGCGGGCCCGTTCGGCCAGATGGGTGGCGAGCGTGCGCAGCACCATGAAGGCGGCGGCGAAGGGAAACGCCGCCCAGGCCACCGCCGGCCCGAACAGCCAGACGATCATGAGCCCGGCCAGAGCCGCATTGAAGACGGCGGCCACCGCGATGACCAGCATCTCCGCCGCCTGGCGGGCGCGGGGGCGGTGCGGGCCGGTGGCGGTGTAATAGCGCAGCGCATAGGCGGAGAACCACGACAGGCTGAGCATGTAGCCCAGCTCCTGCGTGGCGGTGATGAGCGTGAAGGCGCCCAGATCGGCGGCCGGCAGCCACCACGCCCAGGCGAACACGGCCAGCATCTGCAAGGCCGGGCCCAGCACCTGGGCGGGCAGATAGAGCAATGTCTGGCGAAACAACATCGCGGGGTTCAATCTCCCGTGGCCAGCGACAGCAGCATGTCGATGATGGCGGCGTGATCGCGCCGCGCTTGTTCATTCCAGCGGCGGATGTTGGCGCGCGCCAGTTCCAGGTGGCGGCGCCGCCAGCCGGATCCGGCGATGAGCGCGGCGATGCGTTCGGCGGCGGTGGCGGCATCGGCCGGATCGATCCAGACGCCGGAGCCGCCCAGCACTTCGCGAAACACCGGCCTGTCCGGCGCGACCACCGGCAGGCCGGCGTATTGCGCCTCCAGCAGCGGCAGCCCCAGCCCCTCGTCGTGGGAGGTGGTGATGAACACATCCGCCGCCTGCAGCATCCGGCGGAGGCGCGGCGTTTCCAGATAGCCGTGCAGATGGACATGGGGGCGGCGTGTGAGCGCTTCGGCGACGCCGCCCCAGCCGGGGCGGCCGACGATATCGAGCCGGGCCGCCATGCCGCGGGCGTTCAGCGCAGTGGTGATTTCAGCGGCGGCGGTGAGGTTCTTGCGCGGCTCCAGGGTGCCGATGGCCAACAGGTGCAGCGGCCGCGGGGCTTCCTCCCGTTCGGCGCGATCCGCGTCGCTGACGCCGAACACGTTGCGCACCGCCGGGCGGTAGAGATGGATGGCGGCGTCCGCCCGGCAATATCGCCGCAGTTGCGCCGCCGTCTTCTCGGAATTGACCATGAAGCGCGGCAGGCGGCTGACGGCGCGGCGCAGGGCCGGGGCGATGTAATGGCGGGCCTTCATCGACAGCTCTTCGGCCCGCAGCAGCGGAAACAGGTCGTGGACATAGGGCACGACGCGCGCCCCGAAGGCGGTGGCCAGCGGGGCGGGCGGAAAGCCGGGAAACAGGCCGATGGCGCGGCGCTGGCGCAGCAGCCGCCACGGCAGGCGCACCTGCTGGCCGGCGATCAGGCCGGCGACGCCGGGCAGCGGCGCTCTCACGTGGTGCACCGCGAAGGGGGCCAGGGCGGTGGGGCTGAACAGCTCTTCGGTGATGCGCTCGATGCCGGTGACGTGGCGGCCCAGGTGCGTGGCGTCGACCAGCAACGGCGGCAGGCCCGCCGCGCGGGTGATGACGGCCGGGGCGTCGGACATGTTCATTGCGCGGCCTCCATCAGCGGCCGGTCGTGGCCGAGGTTCCACACGACGCCGGTGTCCACGGGCGCTTCGGCCAGCATGCGCATGGCGGCGTTCAGCCCGGGCGCGGCGGGGCGGGCGATCAGCAGCATGGCCTCGACGAAGGGCGCCAGATCGACCGGCCCCTGGCCGGCGCGCACATCGCCGCTGTCCACCACCACCAGATCGTAATGGCCGAACAGCTCCGCCAGCCAGTGGTGAACCGCCTCCAGACGCCGCGCATCGGGACGGAAACCGGCGGCGCCGGCCAGCGCCAGCAGGTCGATGCCGGTGGCGGGATCGCGCAGCAACAGCTCTTCGGGCCGCGCCTCGCCCAGCATGACGGCGCGCACATCCGCCCTCGCCTGCGAAGCCAACAGCCGCTTCAGTTGCGGATGGCGCTGATCGGCGTCGATCACCAGCACGCGGCGGCCGCGCATGGTGGCGGCCACGGCCAGCGCCCATGACAGGGTGGTGGCGCCCTGCGCGGCGCCGGTGGCGCCGATGGCCACCACGTGATGACCGGCCACGGCGCCGGCCACCTCGAACACGGCGTCGGCGAAGCCGGCGCGGTCGATGCCGACGGGCGCGGCGAGTATATCCTGGATATGGCGCAGGCGGGCCGCCCCATCGGGAGGCATGTCGCGCAGCGCGGGCAGGCCGGCCAGCACCGGCGGCCCCTCGTCCGGCCGGGCAACGGGTGCGATGGCGCGGCGGCGGCGGGAAGGCGCGTGGGCCGCTCGCAGGCGGGCGGCGCGGCGGCGATCCTCGCGGGCCGCGGCCAGCAGGGCCAGCGCCATGCCCAGCCCCAGCCCCAGCAGGCCGGCCAGGGCGACGATCATCTTCTTCTTCGGAAACGACGGATACCTTGGCGGCAGGGCGGGCGAGATCAGCCGCGCCTGCGGGATCTGCAGGCGCTGCGCCTCGCCGGATTCGCGGGCCCGGTTGAGCATCGTCTCATAGACCTTGCGCAGGGCCGCCGCCTCGCGTTCCAGGGCGCGCAGCCGCACCCGTTGCTCGTTGGTGCTGCCGGCCTGCTTGCGCAAGCTTTCCAGATTGCGGGCGATGGCCGCCACTTCCGCCTCGGCCGCCTGATGTTCGGCGGCGATGGCGCCGGCCAGCCGCTTCAGCTCCTCGCGGATCAGCCGCTCGATGCGCCGCACCTCGGCGCGGGCCGCCAGCAGGCGCGGGTGGCGCGGGCCCAGCGTTTCACCGAGCGAGGCAGCGCGCGACGCGGCGCGGGTGTAATCGGCGCGCAGGCGGGCGATGACCGGCGAGCGGGCGGCGGCCACGGTGGCCTCCGCCGCGGCGCCGGCGCGCAAGGCGGCCTGCAGGGCCTCATGGCGCGCCCTGGCCGCGGCGGCGCGGGCGCGGGCCTTGACCAGCTCCTCGCCCAGCCGTTGCAGGCGGGCCTCGTTCTCCAGCTGATCCTTGCGGGTGGCGATGATCGCATGGCGGCGCTTGAATTCGGCCACCCTGGCCTCCGCGGCGATCACCTGCTGGCGCAATTCATCCAGCCGTTCGCCCAGCAGGGCGCCGACCCGGCGGCTGGTCTCGCGGCGCGCCTCCACCTGATCGGCGATGTAGGCTTCGGCCACGGCATTGGCCAGGCGGGCCGCCTTGGCCGGGTCTTCGGAAGTGACGCGCACCTCCAGCACGAAGGTGCGCTCGGCGCGCCGCACGTCGAGACGCTTGCGCAGGACATCGAGGGCGGCGGCACGGGTCGGCCGGCTCTCTTCAGGGGCGCGGCCCAGCAGGCGGCGCAGGAAGGCCCGCGGGCCGGTGGTCGGCCGGGCGCCGTTGAACTCCTCGTCGGCGAGCAGATTTTCCTTCTCCACCACCTTGCCCAGCACCGCATCGGAGGTGAGAATGCGGGCCTGGCTCTCGATCATCAGGATATCGGAGCCAAGGGCCGGGGCCAGCACGTTGGGGCCGATGACGGCATTGCGCTTCGGCGTCACCAGCACCTCCGCGGTGGCGGTATACAGCGGCGTGAACGACAGGCTGACGACGACGGCCAACGATACGAACAGGGCCAGCGTCGCGGCGATCCACTTCCACTTGCGGCGCAGCATGGCCAGCAGGGCGAACAGATCGTATCCCGCCTCCGGCCGCTCATCGGCAGATGGCGCGGGAGCGGCGGCGCGCGGCGCGGGCAATCGCGGTTGCATGGACATGGCGGTGGCATCCTCCTGGCCGGTCATCGCTTTGCCGGACGATGTCGTGCAAGTCGCGTGCCGAACTCTCTCCACGGCATGCGGCGGGGCTGTATCAACGCGGCACAAGCTGGTAAGGTTTGGCCAGCTCATTCAGGAAGAGGCGACGGCATGGCTCCATCGACACCCCCGCCACGGCAGGACACCGCCCGCGACACCCGCGAGCGCATGGCGCGGGACATGCGGCGGCTGGGTCAGCAGGGCGAGAAGATCATCGGCGGCGGCTTCGACGCCGATCCGTCCGACAACGTGGCGGATGACGCCATCGAGATCTGGGGCAAGCGCATCGGCCGCGGCCTCGGCTTCCTGTTCGCGCTGTATCTGATCTGGCACCTGTTCAGCACATATATGCGCTGAGGCGCGTCGCGCCGGCCCGCTCCCCCTCCCGACCACCCAGATTGTGGGAAAGTGGTCGGGAGGGGCAGCGGGCCTGTATTTTGCGCTGAGGTGCGGCGCGGCGGGTGGCTTCCTCTCCCGCTCAGGTCAGCGGCGGGGGCATTTCCAGCGCCACGTGTCGCGGGCCACCCGGATGAAGGTGCAATCCCCTCCCCCGCCGGCGCGCGGCAAGATGCGCACATACAGGGAGCTGCCGCGTGGATTGGTGAGCAGGGGGTATTCGTCCATAACGGGGCGCTCGCCGATGCGGGTGCCGACGATGAAACGGGCCACCGCCTGATTGGCGGGAATGCCGCCAGCGGCGGCCTGCACGTCGCCCAATACGCCAGCGGCCAGCAACATCAATCCGATACGCAGACGCATGACAACCCCTCACTCGCCGTTCGTGGATGATCGCTTCGCGTCATCACGGGCGTGCAAGAGGCATACCATGGGCCGCCGCCCAAGGCAGGCGGATGGTTAATGGATGGTTAACGCAAAGGAGGGAGCTTCAGGATGCGGGCGGTTGCCAGCTCTCCCAGCCGGGATCGGGGGCGAAGCGTTCGCCGTATTTCTCCTCCAGCCGCTTCAGCTCGGCCAGGAAGTCGTCCTTGCCGCGCGCCGCCACCCAGTTGAGCGGGCCGCCGCGGAAGGGCGCGAACCCGGCCCCGAACACCATGCCGGCGTCGAGCAGCTCCGCGTCATCGACGACGCCTTCGCGCAGCACCGCCATGCCCTCGTTGACCATGCGCCCGATCATCCGTCTGGCGAGATCGGGATCGGGCGGCGGGGCGTTCTTGTCGCGCACCGGCTTGCCCTTCCTGTATTCATAGAAGCCCTTGCCGGACTTCCTGCCCAGATGGCCGGCGTCCACCATGGCCTCCAGCCGCTGAGGCACCGTGCCGCCCAGATCGGCGGCCAGCACCCTGGAGACATAAAGCGCCACGTCCAGCCCCACGGTGTCGGCCAGCAGGATGGGGCCCATGGGCATGCCGAACTCGGTGGCCGCCGCATCGATGGTTTCCGGCGCGATGCCCTCCTCGATCATCAGCATCGCCTCCTGCATGTAGGGCAGCAGGCAGCGGTTGACGAGAAAGCCCGGCGCGCTGTTGACCGGCAGCGGCAGCTTGCCCAGCTGGTTGGCGACGAAGGCGCAGCCGTCGGCCATCGCATCATCGGGGGTGTGTTCGCCCTTGACCACCTCCACCAGCATCATCTGGGCCACCGGGTTGAAGAAATGCAGGCCCAGCAGGCGCGACTTGTCATCGAGCGCCCCGGCCAGCTTCTCCAGCCGGATGGAGGAGGTGTTGGTGGCCAGCATGGCGCCCTTCTTCAGGCGTGGCTGAAGGGACTGGAACAGCTCCTTCTTGATGTCCTCGTCCTCGATGATGGCCTCGATGACGAGATCGGCCTTCTCCACCGCGTAGCCCTTCGGGTCGGGGATCAGGCGGTCGGCGGCGGCCTGACGGCGCCACTTCGGGCGGCGCAGGCGTTTGGCGAACAGCTTGTTGGCGCGTTTGATGGCCGGGGCGATGAACTTCGGCTCCCTGTCCTGCAAGGTGACGCGCAGGCCGCGATAGGCGGCGAAGGCGGCGATGTCGCCGCCCATGGTGCCGGCCCCGATGACGTGCAGATGCGCCACCTTCGGGCCCTTCGCGCCCTTGCCCAGCCCTTTCAGCTTCTCCTGCAGGAAGAACAGGCGCACCAGATTGCGCGCCGTCTCGGTGGTGGACAGATCGGCCACCGATTCGCCTTCCGCCTTCAGGAACGCGGCGCGGTCGCCGCCATGCTCGCGCCATGTCTCGATGAGGGCGTAAGGCGCCGGGTAATGCTCGCGTCTGGCCTTCTTGGCCACCTCCTTCTCGAATTTCCTGGCCAGCAGATTGCGGGCCGGTGCGGTGTTGGTCAGCCGGGCCAGCCTGCCGGGCTTCTTCTTCGGCGGCTTGTTATCGATGTAATACTGACCGGCGCGCTTCAGCTGGCGCAACGGCACGGCGGCATCGACGAAACCGGCGCGCCGCGCCCGGTGGGCGTCCAGCGCGCGGCCGGTGAGCATCAGCGGCATGGCGGTGATGACGCCGCAGGTCTCAATCAGGCGCACTGCGCCACCGAAGCCCGGATGAATGCCCAGCTTGACCTCCGGCAGGCCGAGTTTCGTCTTCGGGTCGTCGGTGGCGATGCGATAATCGCAGGCCAGGGCCATTTCCAGCCCGCCGCCCAAGCAGAAGCCGTGAATGAGCGCGGCGGTGGGAAACGGCAGGGCCTCCAGCCGGCTGAACACGGCGTGGCCCTTGCGGATGAAGGCCAGGGCCTCGTCGCGGCCGGTGAAGGTGGTGAACTCCTCGATGTTGGCGCCGGCGATGAAGCCGCTTTTCTTGTCGGAGACGATGAGCAGGCCCTTCGGCGGATCCTTCTCCAATTCGGCCAGCTTCTCGTCCAGCTCATCGAGCACGGCGGAAGAGAAGACGTTGACCGGGCTGCCCTTCACATCGAAGTGCAGCCAGGCGCGGCCGGCCTCGTCGCGTTCCAGCCGCAGGTTGCCGCCCTTGTTCTCGTCGCGATCGGCCATGGCTCACACCTCCACCAGCATGGCGCCGCCCTGCCCGCCACCGATGCACTGGGTGGCGATGCCGCGTTTGGCCTTGTTGCGTTTCAGCACGTGCAAGAGATGCAGCACGATGCGCGCGCCGGACGCGCCGACGGGATGGCCCAGCGCGATGGCGCCGCCGTCCACGTTCAGCCTCTCCTGGGGGATTTCGCCCATGGGCTCCTCCAGCCCCAGCTGGTTCTTGCAGTAGTCGGCATCGGCCCAGGCGCGGATGCAGCCGATCACCTGGGCGGCGAAAGCCTCGTTGATCTCCCAGTAGTCCACCTTGTCCACGCTCAGATCGTTGC
>DRPD01000248.1 GCA_011374735.1 Thermopetrobacter sp. | reverse complement strand
GGCCATCGCCGACAAGGGCTGGCCGGCGGCGCTGGCGGAGGACGAGGGGCTGCTCAATGGGCTGAACATCGCCCACGGCAAGATCACCCACGAGGCGGTGGCCCGCTCGCTGAACCTGGAATACACCGATCCGAAGCTGTTTCTGTGACGGTGCTGGCTCAGCGCACCTGGCAGCGCAACAAGGTGGGCTGGGCGGCGCAGCCGTCGGGCCAGTAGATGGTCTGCTGGCCGTCACGGTAGCCGCCGCAGGTGTCGCCCACCGGGCAGCGGCAATGGCGCACCAGCCGGCAGCGGCCGGTGCGGGCCGGATACCAGCGGGTGCGCCAGTTGGGGCCGGGGCCGCCGACCTTCAGCCAGCGGAAGCGGGCCGGGCGCGGCGGCGCGTAGGGCCGTTCGGCGCCGCTTAAGCGGCAACGCTTGACGCGGGCCCGCAGCCGCGCGATCTCGCGGGCCCGCTGGGGCAGCGTCAGGCGGCGGCAGGCTTCGAAGTGGGGCAGCGGGTTGAGCGTCCAGCGGCGGCCGGTGAAACCGCAGCCGTTGCGTCTGGCCCGGCGCACCATCGCCAACGCGCGGGCGGTGTAGGTGGAGCACGATTCCAGCTCCCGCAAGGTGCCGACGATCCGCTCGCGCAGGCGGGCGGTGGGGCGAGGCGGCTCCGGCCGCGGCGGCTGCTGCAAGGCGGCGACGCAGCGGGCGATGGCGCGGCGGCGGGCTTGCGTGTTGCGCTCGGCGGCGGCGCGCGGGTTGTTCAGGCACCAGTTGTAATAGCCGCGCCGCGAGGCGTTCCAGCGCCCGCCGCGATAGCCGCAGGCGTGGCGCGCGTTGGCCTGACGGGCCTGCATGGCCAGATCGGCGTAGCGGGTGCAGAATGCCTGTTTGGCAGGCTCCGGTCTTGGCGGCGTGATGGACGGTGGTGACTCGCGGGTGATCTTTTTCGTCTTTTTCTCAGGTGGTTGCGGCTGTCTGGCGCTGGCCGGTGGCGGCGCCAGTTCGGGCTTCTTCTCCGGCAGCGGCGTGGCCAGCAGGCTGCGCATGCCCGACACGCAGCAGGTGTCGCGGCGTTTCGTGGACGCGGCGGTCTTCAGGAAGCACATGGCCCGCTTGCCGCGCTTGCCGGGCCAGCTGAAGGTCCAGGCGCGGCATTTGCCGTCCCTTTTGCAGGCCCGCTCGCAAAACGACGGCACCGGCGACACCAGCTGGAAGGAGCGGTAGGTGTTGCCCGGCAGATCGGTATCGGAAAAGGCGGCCAGCGCCGCGGCCGGCCACAGAACGATGGTCCATACGGGAATGATTCGGAGCAGCAGTTGCAGCATGAGCATCCGTGACTTCTCCTGACGGCCGATCCACCCGCCTCATGGGCAGCGATAGGGGGCAGTTGTGACGACCGTGTGGCGTTTCGGCTTGCCGGCGCGGGCGGCGGGCGGGTATGAAGGGAATCGGGAGAAGATGACATCAGGGAAACGCCGGCCCGGCCGCCAGTCTCATGGAATCAGAATTCTACCGCATCAAGCGTCTGCCGCCTTACGTCTTCGAGCAGGTCAACACCCTGAAGGCGAAGGCGCGCGCCGCCGGCGCCGACATCATCGACCTGGGGATGGGCAACCCCGACCTGCCGACGCCCCGGCACATCACCGAGAAGCTGATCGAGACCGTCGGCAAGCCGCGCACCAACCGCTATTCCGCATCGCGCGGCATTCCGGGGCTGCGCCGGGCGCAAGCGGCCTATTACGGGCGCCGCTTCGGGGTGAGGCTCGATCCGGACACCCAGGTGGTGGCGACCCTGGGCTCCAAGGAGGGCTTCGCCAACATGGCGCAGGCGATCACCGCGCCGGGCGACGTGGTGCTGGCGCCCAATCCCACCTATCCGATCCATGCCTTCGGATTCCTGATCGCCGGCGGCATGATCCGCCAGGTGCCGGTGGAGCCGGGCGAGGCGTTCCTGCGGGCGCTTTATCGTTCGCTGCACCATTCGGTGCCCACGCCGATCGCCGTGGTGCTCAATTACCCGTCCAATCCCACCGCCTATGTGGCCGATCTCGATTTCTACCGCGAGGTGGTGGCGTTCGCCCGCAAGCATGACATCATCGTGCTGTCCGATCTGGCCTACGCGGAATTGTATTTCGACGGCAACCCGCCGCCGTCGATCCTGCAGGTGCCCGGCGCCATGGAGGTGGCGGTGGAGTTCACGTCGCTGTCGAAGACCTATTCCATGCCCGGCTGGCGGATCGGCTTCGCGGTGGGCAACGCGCGGCTGATCGCGGCGCTGGCGCGGGTGAAGTCCTATCTCGACTATGGCGCCTTCACGCCCATTCAGGTGGCCGCCGCGGCGGCGCTGAACGGCCCGCAGGAGTGCGTGG
>DRPD01000247.1 GCA_011374735.1 Thermopetrobacter sp. | reverse complement strand
TCAGCGCATACGAGGCGCTGAAGGAAGAGCTGAAACATCTGAAGACCGTGAAGCGCGCCGAGATCGTCAAGGCGATCGCCACCGCGCGCGCCCATGGCGATCTGTCGGAAAACGCCGAATACCACGCCGCGAAGGAGCAGCAGGCCTGGAACGAGGCCCGCGTGGCGGAACTGGAGGACAAGCTCTCCCGCGCCGAGGTCATCGACGTCTCCTCGCTCAGCGGCGACAAGGTGCAGTTCGGGGCCACCGTGAAGCTGGTGGACGAAGACACCGATCAGGAGGTGTCCTATCAGATCGTCGGTGATTTCGAGGCCGATGTGTCGGCCGGCAAGATTTCCATCTCCTCGCCCATCGCCCGCGCCCTGATCGGCAAGGAGGTGGGCGACAGCGTCGAGGTCAACACCCCCGGCGGCGGCAAGTCCTACGAGATCCTGGAAGTGGCCTACAAATAGGCCCGCCCCGGCGCTTTTCGCAAGGCATGAGGCGCATCGCGCCTTGCGTCGGCGCCGGCTTTCGGCCTATCATGTATTCGCTTAATTGAATGTATGGCCTTCTCTCGGGGGGGTGCCCGCGGGGCTAGCGCGCTGCCGGCGGCCATGCATGCGCCATTGCCGGCGCCGGATGCAGCAGGAAAGGGAGTGACGTCATGAAAATCGCCGCGTTCTTGGAAAAACACCAGCCATCGATCATCTCCTGTCGCCGCGCCGACACCTTGCAGGCGGCGGCCACGCTGCTGTATTCCAACCGCATCGGCGCCATGCCGGTGGTGGACAGCAACGGCAAGCTGGTCGGGGTGCTGTCGGAGCGCGACATCGTCTCCGCGCTGTCGCAGCGCCCACACGAGGTGCTGAAGCTCTATGTGCGCGACGTCATGTCCTCGCCGCCCGTCACCGCCCATCTCGACGAGGACATGTGCGCCGCCCAGCGGCGCATGATGCACCACAAGTTCCGCCATCTGCCGGTGGTCGATGACGCCGGCAACCTGAAGGGCATGCTGTCCATCCGCGACGCGCTGGAGGTGGAGCTGCGCGACAAGGAGTTGGAGGCGGCGGTGCTGCGCGACAACGTGATCTCGGCCCGCTACTCCTGACCCTCACTCGCCGGGCACGGCTTCGGTGGCGATGCGGCCGAAGTCGTCGTCCAGCCGCTCGATGTCATCCTCGCCCAGATAGGACCCGGTCTGCACCTCGATCAGCACCGCCGGTTCCTCGCCCGGATTTTCCAGCCGGTGCCAGTTGCCGGCCGGAATGTAGGTGGACTGATTGGCCAGCAGGTCGAACGGCTTCTGGTCGCGCGGATCGTTGGTATTGACCACCCGCACCTTGCCCGACACCACGATCCAGTGTTCCGAACGGCAGGTGTGGCGCTGCATGGACAGCCGCTTGCCGGCTTTCACCACCAGCTTCTTCACCTGATAGCTCTCCGAGCGGATCAGCCGCTGATAGGAGCCCCACGGGCGGAAGATCTGGCGGTGCTGCGCGGCCTCCGGCCGGTGCTTCTTCTGCAATGTCCTGACCACCCGGCCGATGTCCTGGGCGTGGGCCTGATCGGTCACCAGCACCGCGTCCTGAGTGGCCACCACCACCAGATCGCGCACGCCGAGCAGGCTCACCAGGATGCCGTCGGTGCTGTGCACCAGCGTGTTCGCGCAATCCTGCAGCTCCGCGTCGCCCAGCGCCACGTTGTTGTTGCCGTCCGGCAGGTTGATCTCCTTCACCGCCGTCCACGACCCCAGATCGTTCCAGCCCGCCTCCATCGGCATGCAGCGGATCAGTTCGGGATGTTGCTCGATGAGCGCGTATTCCAGCGAATTGGAAGGGTTTTGCGCATAAGCCTCCCTGTCCAGCCGCAGAAAGTCGAGATCGGTGCGCGCCCGCGCCAGCCCCTGGCGGCACGGCTCCAGATAGTCGGGCGCGAAGCGTTCGAAGGCGGCGATCATGGTGGAGGCGGCGAACAGGGTGATTCCGGCGTTCCAGAAATAGCGCCCGCTTTCCACATAGGCGCGCGCCGTTTCCTCATCGGGCTTTTCCTTGAACCGCACCACCGCCTGCGGCGGCGCGCCGTCCGCCGTCTGGATGTAGCCGTAGCCGGTGTGCGGCTTGTCGGGCACGATGCCGAAGGTGACGATGTGCCCCTCCTGCGCCGCCGGCACGGCGCCTTCCACCGCTTGCAGAAACGCCGTCACGTCGGCGATCACGTGATCGGACGGCAGCATCAGCAACAGGGCGTCCTGATCTTCCGCCGCCGCCATCAGCGCCGCCGTCAGCGCCGTCGGCGCGGTGTTGCGCCCCACCGGTTCCAGCACGATGCGGGCGTCTTCGAAGCCCTCCCGGTCGAGGATTTCGGCGACGATGAACCGGTGGTCGTTGTTGCACAGCACGAACGGCGGCGCGAACAGCGGGCCCATCACCCGCTTGCAGGTCTGGGTGAACAGCGGCTCGGAACCCACCAGCGGCAGGAACTGCTTCGGATAGCTCTTGCGCGAATAGGGCCACAGGCGGGTGCCGGAGCCGCCGGAAAGAATGATGGGACGGATTTTCTTCATGGGTCTCACCCGTTTCAGATACGGCCAGGGGTTCTCTGCCATCTCGTGTATGCAAGAGCCGGGCCGTTTGCCTTATCAGGCGGCATCAGCGCGCCAGCCGCCGCGCCTTCTCCTTGGCCAGCCACCAGGTGTCCAGCACCCCGCGCGCATAGGCGGGTTTGATCTTCGGCCGCCCGAACTTGTCCCACCAGGCGATGGTGTGGCTGGCCTTGTACCAGTGCGGCACCCAGAAGTGCGTGGCCCGCAAGGCCCGGTCCAGCGTCTTCGCCGCCGTGGTCATTTCCGGGCGCGTCTTCGCCGCGATCACCTTCTCGATCAGCGCATCGACGCCGGCGTTGGCGATGCCGGCGATGTTGTAGCTGCCCGCCACCTTGGCCGCGGCGGCGGAGAACACGTTGCGCAATTCGATGCCCGGCGTCAGCGACAGCACGTAGCGCTGCGTGGTGATGTCGAAATCGAACGCCTTCAGCCGCCGCTGGAACTGCGCCGATTCGACGAGCCGCATGCGCGCGTCGATCCCCAGCAGCCGCAGATTGCGCACATAGGGCGCGATCACCCGCTCAAAGGCCGGCGAATACATCAGGAACTCCACCGTGAAGCGTTCGCCCCTGTCATTGACCAGCCATTCGCCCTTGCGCGTCCATCCCGCTTCCGCCAGCAGCCGGCTGGCCTCGCGCAACAGCTTGCGATCCTGCCCGGAGCCATCGGATACCGGCGGCCGCACTGCTTCGCCGAACGTTTCCGGCGGCAGCTTGTCGCGCAACGGCTCCAGCAGCTTCAGCTCTTCGGCCGAGGGCTTGCCGGTGGCCTTCAGCGGCGAGTTCTCGAACACCGATTCGGTGCGCTTGTAGAGGCCGTAGAACAGGTTGCGGTTGGCCCATTCGAAATCATAGGCCAGCGCGAAGGCGCGCCGCACCCGCGCGTCGGCGAACTTGGCGCGCCGCAGGTTGAAGAAGAACCCTTGCGCGCCCGATGGCCGGTGATCGGGCAGCACCCCCTTGATCAGCCGCCCCTCGCGCACCGCCGGGATGTCGTATTCCGTCGCCCAGGAGCGCGATGTGAACTCCTCGCGCAGATCGATGTCGCCGGCCTTCAGCGCCTCCAGCTCCGCCGCCCGCTCGCGGAAATAGACGAACTTGATGACATCGAAGTTCCAGCGCCCCCTGTTGACCGGCAGATCGGCCGCCCAGTAGTCCTTGCGCCGCTGATAGGACACGAAGGCACCTTGCTTGAAATCGACGATGCGGTAGGGCCCGGAACCCACCGGCGGGACGAGCGACGCCTTCGTGAAGTCGTGTCTGGTGTAGAACGCCCTGGAGAACACCGGCAGCGTGCCCACCACCCGCGGCAGATCGCGCACGTTGTCGCCGCGGAAGGTATAGCGCAGGGTGTGTTGGCCGATGACCACGCAGGCCGCCACGTCCTTCAGGGAAATGCGATAGCTCGGATGCCCCTTTTCCTTCAGCAGCGAGAAGCTGAAGCACACGTCCTCCGCCGTCACCGCCGTGCCGTCGGCGAAGCGCGCTTCGGGCCTGAGGCCGAAGGCCACCGACCTGCCGTCCTCGGCCACGTCGGCCCACGCCGCCAGCAGGCCATAGACGGCGTCCGGCTCATCGAAGGCGCGCACCATCAGCGAATCGAACAGCATCCCCAGCCCGTCGGCCGGATCGCCCTTGAGGATGAAGGCGTTGAAGCTGTCGAAGCTGGTCAGCCCTGACGTGCCGACGGTGACGATGCGCCCGCCCTTCGGCGCGCCGGGGTTCACGTAATCGAAATGCGTGAAATCCGGCGGATATTTCAGATCGCCGAACGCGGAAAGGCCGTGCCGCTGCGCCGCCGCCGCCGGGAAGGTGAGCCCCAGCAGAAAGATCAGGAGAGCTGTCGCACGCCACGCCATCATGATTTGATATATCCCAGTTCGCGCAAGGTGATGAGCAGATGCGCCGGATACGGTAGCTTCAACACCGGCACCGGGCAGCCGTCCGTGTTGCCCGGGCCGGGCAGGGGGCAGTAATCGATGCGGGTGGGGCGGTGTTTGCCCAGCATCAGCCGCCAGCCCTCCACCCCTTCGCCGAGCAACAGCTTCAGCGCCACGTAACCGGCCAGAAAGCCGTTGATTTCCCCTTTCTCCTTTTCCGCCTCGGCGATCCACTTGCGCATCCGCGCCTCTTCCCTTCTGAGAATGGGGCGCATGGACGCCTTGCGGGTCAGATCGACCACCTTCCCGTGGCGCACGCTGAGGATCTTCGGCGGCGGATAGCTGCCCACGTAGGAACTGTAGAGATAGAGGAACGCCCCGTCATGCAGTTTCAGCTCCGCCAGCCCGTCACCGTCCAGATCCCGCGGCTTGAAGTCGCCGCCGTCGAAGCCCCCCAGATCGAGCGCCCGCCAGCGGCCCCGCGACCACTTCGCCGGCGCGCGCACCACCCAGATTTGCGTGCAGCAATGCGCCCCGCCGGTGTATTCCTCGACGATCACCTCCGGATACCCGTTGGCCGGGTCCATCTCGGCGATGAACACGTTGCCCAGCCGGTTGAACTCGGTGAAGTGGAAGCTCGCCACCGTCCGCCCGCGCACGGAAACGACGACGCGATCGCCGTCCTTCTCCGCGGGCTCGCGGATGTGCGCCGTGACGGTGATCGCGCCATGACGCCATGTCTTCGTCTTGCCCGCGCCCTCGGCCAGGGCCGGGCCGGCGGCCAGCCCCGCCGTCAGTCCCAGGATTGTTGCCAACGCGCGCCGGATTCGCATCATCCCTTGCCGATCTTCGCCGCCTTTTCTTCGTCCCACCACCAGATGTCCGGAAAGCCCACCGAATATTCCGGAATGCGCGCCGGCTTGCCGAAGCGGTTCCAGCGCGCCGTGCGCTCATAGGTGATGTGCCAGGTGGGCACCACGTAATGGTTCCACAACAGCACCCGATCCAGCGCCCTCGTCGCCGCCACCAGTTCGTCGCGCGATTTGGCGAAGATGATCTTCTCGATCAGACGATCCACCGCCGGGTTCCTGATGCCCGCGAAATTGCGTGAGCCGGGCCTCTCGGCGGCCGCCGAGCCCCAGTAGTTGCGCTGTTCGTTGCCGGGGCTGAGCGACTGCCCCCAGCTCATGACGATCATGTCGAAGTCGAATTTCTCCAGCCGCCGGGTGTATTGCGCCGAATCCACCAGCCGCACGTTCATCTTGATGCCGATGCGCCGCAGGGCCTTCGCGTAGGGCAGGATGATGCGCTCAAACGCCGGCGACACCAGCAGGAATTCCACCGTGAACGGCTTCCCCCTGGCGTTGCGCAGGATGCCGTCCGGCCCCGGCGTCCAGCCGGCGGCGCGCAACAGCCCGAACGCCTCGCGCAGATTGACCCGGCGTTGCCGGGCGGTGGTGTTGACCGGGTTGGTGAAGGGCTTTTCGAACGCCTCCGGCGGCACCTTGTCCTTCACCTCCTTGAGGATTTCCAGCTCCAGCCCTTCCGGCCTGCCCGACTGGGCCAGTTCGGAATTGGAGAAGAAGCTGTTGGTGCGTGTGTATTGGCCATGGAACAGATTGGCGTTGGCCCATTCGAAATCGAACGCCAGATTGAAGGCGCGGCGCACTCGCGCATCGGCGAACTTCGCGCGGCGCAGATTGAACACGAAAGCCTGCATGCCGCGCGAGTTCTTCAAGCGGAATTTCTCCAGCACCACGTCGCCGCGCTTCACCGCCGGAAAGTCGTAGCCGGTGGCCCAGCTCTTGGAATTGTTCTCGTCGCGCCAGTCGTAATTGTCGGCCTTGAACGCCTCCAGCGCCACCGCCCCGTCGCGGAAATAGATGATCTCGATCTCGTCGAAGTTGGCGCCGCCCACGTTGACCGGCAGATCCTTCGCCCAATAGTCCCTCACCCGCTCATAGGTGATCGACTGCCCGGCCTTCACCGCCTTCACCCGATAGGCCCCGGCGCCCATTGGCGGCTCCATGCTCACCTCGGCGATGTCGCGCTTCTCGCCGTCCGGGCCTTCCGCCTCCCACCAGTGCTGCGGCAGCACCGGCATCTGGCCGGTGATCTGCGGCAGCTCGCGGTTGCCCTTGTGGGTGAAGATGAAGCGCACCTCGCGCTCGCCGGTCTGCTCCACCCGGGCGATGTTCTTGTAGTAGAAATTGTAGAACGGATGGGCCCGCTTCAGGTTCGTCATCGACCAGATGACATCCTCAGGCGTGATCGGCCTGCCGTCATGAAACCGCGCGCCGGCGCGCAGCCGGTAGGTGACATGGGCGTAGTCGGCCGGATGGGCCACCGCCTCGGCGATCAGCCCGTATTCGGAGCCCGGCTCGTCCAGCGCCGATTTCAGCAGCGTGTCGTGCACCAGCCCCAGGCCGCTGGCCGCCTCGCCCTTGAAGGAATGGGGATTGAGGCTGTCGAACGAGCCGATGGCGTGCAGCCGCACCCGCCCGCCCTTCGGCGCGTCCGGCTTCACGTAGTCGAAATGCCTGAAATCCGGCGGATACTTCAGTGTGCCGAACAGCGACAGCCCGTGCCGCCAGCCCTCCTCTTCGGCCCGCGCCACGCCGCCGATGACGCGCCAGGAGGGCAGGGCGGGCAACAGGGAAAGGATGCGCAGCAACTGGCGGCGTGAGAGCATCATGCGGGGCGTCTCCGGCAAATCGCTTCCGCCGATACTATACAGAAAGAAAAAGCCGGCGGAAGG
>DRPD01000246.1 GCA_011374735.1 Thermopetrobacter sp. | reverse complement strand
CATGACCCGATCATGCCTCCGCCAGCGTGAACGCCACCTGAGGGGGCCATTCATCGGCCGTTCATGTTTCCATCAACGGAGAAAACAGCCGCTCGAAGCTGGCCCGCAGCGCCGCGTCCAGCGCCGCCATGTCCGCCGCCACCCCCAGCGCCGCCAGCGAGGTCACCGCGCCATCGGCGATGCCGCACGGCACGATGCCGGCGTATTGCGCCAGCTCGGGCGACACGTTGATCGCCACCCCGTGGCGGCTCACCCACTTTGACACCCGCACCCCGATGGCCGCGATCTTCGCCGCGCCACGGGCCGCATCGTCCACCCAGATGCCGACGTTCGCCTCATCGCGCCGCGCCGCCACCCCCAGCCCCGCCAGCGCCTCGATCACCCACTGCTCCAGCCCCGTCACGAAGGCCCGCACGTCGCGCCCGCGGCGGCGCAAATCCAGCATCACGTAAGCCACCCGCTGGCCCGGCCCGTGATAGGTGTAGCGCCCGCCCCGCCCCGTCTCATGCACCGGCAGCCCGTGAGGGTTCAACAGCTCCTCCGGCCGCGCGCTGCGCCCCGCCGTATAAAGCGGCGGATGCTCCAGCAGCCACACCAGCTCCGCCGCCCGCCCCGCCGCGATGGCCGCCGCCTCCTCGCCCATCCGCCGCCGGGCCGCCTCGTAATCCACCAATCCGGGCGCCACTTCCCAGCGCACCGCCTGGGCGCTTCTCAGCCTGTCCAGATCGTCTGCAAGCTCCCGCCGCGTCAGCGCCATGTCCCGCCATCTCCAAACTTGAAAACCCGCCGCCCGCCTGATAAAGACAACCACCCTTTACGGGTCAACATATCACCAATGATCGTGCGGCCGTGGCGGAATTGGTAGACGCGCAGCGTTGAGGTCGCTGTGGGGCAATACCCCGTGGAAGTTCGAGTCTTCTCGGCCGCACCACCGGCGTTCGCCGGCCTTTCCTTCCGCAAACTGTTGATCCGTGGGAGAGGACAACGGTCTTCCAGTCCCCACCTTCGTATGGGGACTCCGCAAGAAAGGCCCCGCCTGCGCGGCCCTCAAGTCATTTCTCCTTGGCAGGGGGGCGGAGCGTCAGTGCCGGGTGGGGGCCGGGCCAGGAACGCCAACCGTCGTTGGATTCGACTTCCGCAAACACCACCCCGCGTTCAGCTTTCCGAAGCGCCCGTGGTCAGATCCAGCTGCATCAGCACCGTGTCCAGCTCGCGCCCGAACTTCACGCCGACCCCCCGCAACACCCCCACATGGCGAAAACCGGCCCGCCGGTGAAGCGCGATGGAGGCGCGGTTGTCGCCGCCGCCGATGATGGCCACGATCTGACGACAGCCGCGGGCCCGGCAGGCCGCGACGAGCCGCGCCAGCAGGGCGCCGCCGATGCCCCGCCCCGCATGGCCGGGCGCCACATAGACGCTGTTCTCCACCGTATGCCGATAGGCGGCGCGGTGCCGGTAAGGGCCGGCCAGGGCGTATCCCACGATACGACCGCCCGACTCCGCCACCAGCACCGGCATGTCGCGGGCGCGCAACGCCATCAGCCGGCCCCGCATCTCCGCCGCCGACGGCGGCACTTCCTCGAACGGCGCCGGGCCATGCAGCACGTAATGGCCGTAGATGTCGGCGATGGCCGCGGCGTCCTCCACGCCACCGGCGCGAATGTGCACGTCTGACAGGTTCACAGCCCCATCTCCAGCGCCAACAGCACCCCGGCCAGCGCCACCAGCGCCTGCAACAAGCCGCCCAGCGCCAACAGCATCGTGGCCCGGCGTTCACTGGCGCCCGCCAGCGCATCCTCGCGCACCAGCCAGAAGAAACTGTCATTGGGCAGGATGGTGGCCAGCGAGCCGGCGCAGATCGCCATCACCACCAGCGGCGCCGACAGCCCCGAAGCCGCCGCCAGCGGCGCCACCACGGGGCTGACCGCGGCGAATGTGGCCATGGACGACCCCTGCGCCATCTTGAAGGCGGCGCTTAGCGTGAACAGCGCGATCACGGCCGCGGGGCCGCTGGCGGCGCCGCTCAGCGCCGCCACCGGCAGCGCCCGGCCGAGAAGGCCGCCGAGAGCGGTGGCGATACCGATCAGCAACAGGATTCCGGCGCTGCGCCGCATGGCGGCCTCCAGGGCCGGGCGGCGCGCATCCGGCGGCAGCAACGCCAGCGCCAGCGCCGCACTGACCAGCAGCGCCCCGGCCGGGGTGGTCAAAAATCCCAGACGGCCGCTCGAACCGGTCAGCGGCGTGAAGCCCGCGGCAATCAGCATGAAGAGCAAGGCCAATGGCGCATGGGCGCGCAAAGGCCCCTTGGCGTCACCCTGCCGCGCCGCCGCCGCGCCCCCCGCGGCCAGCCGTGCCCAGCCCAGGCCGGCCAGCCAGACCGGCACGAAGATCGTCGCCCCCAGCAACAGCATGCGGCCCGAAGGCGTCACCCCCAGCCCCGTCGCCACGATCAGCGGCCCGGCCGGATAGAGCAGCTTGAAGCCGGCGAAGGCGCCCAGGGCCACCTCCAGCCGCCGCCGCCCGGCGATGGGGGCGAGCGTCGCATAGGCGGTGTCCGGACAGACCATCGCCGCGCCCAGCGGCGGCGCCGCGCCCGTGGCCAGACGCCCCGGCAAGAGCGGCCGCAACCGGGCCAGCGCCTCGCTGAGGGTGAAGGATGGCAACAGGATCAGCGCGAACGCTCCCAGGTTGCGCCCGAAACCGTCATTGAAGGCGGCGACCGCCTCGAGCGCCCCCGGCCCCCGGGCCAGCGCCAACAGCACCGCCGCGAGCAGCATCCAGATGGCCAGCGGCAAGGAATGGCGCGAGACGTGAGCGGGCATGGGCGGCCTGTTCTGGATCATGCACTCTGTTCTTGATAAAGAAAAAAAGGCGTTGAAAAAAACGATTAATCGGAACGCTTGGCATGAGGAAAACGCATGATGGGATCCGCCTGCCGCCGTGGCGCGCGTTGCAGGTGTTCGAGGCCGCGGCACGGCATCGGAGCTTCACCCGCGCGGCCGGCGAACTGGGCCTCACGCAAAGCGCCGTCAGCCGGCAGGTGGCGGCGCTGGAAGGCTGGCTGGGCCGGCCGCTCTTTCACCGCGCGGGGCCGCGGGTGCGCCTCAGCGCGGCCGGTGCGCGGCTCGGCGCCCGCCTCTCCCCGCTGTTGCGCGAGATCGGCGCGGCGGTGGACGAGGCGCGCGCCCGGCCCGCCCTGCCCACGGTGACGCTGTCCATGCTGCCTTCGGTCGCCGCTCGCTGGCTGGCCCCGCGGCTGGGCGCCTTCGCCGCCCGCCATCCGGAAGTGGACTTGCGCATCACCGCCGCTCGGCATCTCGTGGACTTCTCCAGCGAGGGGGTGGATGCGGCGATCCGCTATGGCCGTGGCGGCTGGCCCGGGCTGCGCGTCCAGCGCCTTGGCGGCGAGACGGTCTTTCCCGTGCTGGCCCCGGCGCTGGCGGCGCGGCTCGATATGAGGACGCCGGCCGATCTGTTGCGCGCGCCGCTCATCCATTCCGATCTGGCCGAGGGCTGGCGGGCCTGGTTCGCGGCCGCCGGGGTGGCGGTGGCCGACCTGCCCCGGGGGCCCTATCTGGAGGATGACAACGCCGCCTTGCAGGCGGTGCTCGATGGACAGGCGGTGGCGCTGGGGCGTTCGCGCCTCGTGGCGCGCGATCTCGCCGCGGGGCTGATGGTGGCGCCGTTTCCGGTGCGCCTGAGCGCCTCATACGCCTACCACTTCGTCGCCCCGCCGGAGATCTGGGACGGGCCGGCGGTGGCCCTGGTGCGCGACTGGCTGGCCGGCGAATTCAGGCGCGAGGAAGACCCGCTCCGGCACGCCGCGCCGTCATGAACGGCGCCGCCGCTCACGCCCCGGCGCGGATGACCAGGCAGCTGGTGCCGCGCCGCTTCAGGCCGCGGCACGCCTTGAGCGCCTTCTTGCGATCCGCATAGCCCACCAGCCGCAGGCGATAGAAGGTGCCGCGCCCGGCGATCTCGGCCTTCTCGACGATGGCATGCGGCTTGCGGATCACCCGTTTCACCCGCTGTTGCACCTTCTTCCAATGATTCCACGCCGCGCCTTCGGAGCGTTGCGAGGCGATCTGAACCGCCCAGCCCGTCCATTGCGGCTTTTTCCCGGCCGGCGCGGCGGCCTTGATATTGGTTTGCGTGGCCGGGGCGGACACCGGGGTGATCTGCGGTGCGTCGACGCCCGCCGCCGGCCTGCCGGGCTTCTTCAACGGCTGCCGGGCTTGCGCCACTTCGGCGCGCGCGCGCGCCGGTTGCGCCGCCGCCACATGAACCGGACGGACGGCATGCGGCCGCTCCTTCTTCCGCGCCAGCGTGGGCGCCGCGGGCTGTGGCGGTGCCACCGGCGCCGCCTGCGGGGTTTTGCGCAGGGTCACGGCGGCCACCTTCAGCGTCGCGGCGCGCGGCGCCTTGCGCACCACGCCCGGGGTTGCCCGCCGGTTCATGGCGGCCAGCCGCACGCCCTTGCGGACGTTCAACAGCGCCGCCAGCCGCCGCCGCGCCGGCGCGTAGTCCGGGCGCGCCTTGAGCGCCGCGTAAAGGGCCTGCTTGGCCGCGCCACGCTCGCCGCGCTTGATGAAGATCAGGGCCCGCGCGTAATGCACCAGATGCGGCTGGCCGAAGTCGTATTTCAGCGCCTTGTCGTAATCGGCCAGGGCGAACACCCGCTGACCGGCCGCCATCAACAGCCCGGCGCGCGCGAAATAGGCCTCGCTCAATTGCGGATCGAGATACAGGGCGGACGTGTAGTCTTCCATGGCCTGCCCCGCCTGGCCGCGCTGGCGCCAGATGAGGCCACGATTGTAAAGCGCCTTCGCCCGGGTGCGCGGATCGAGCGCATCGACCATCAGCGCCGCCGTGTAGTCGTTGATCGCGGCGTCGAGCTTGCCCGCCTTCTGGCGCGCCAGCGCCCGGTAGAGCAGCGCCCTGGCCAGCGTCTCCGGCGCCAGCTTGCGGCTCTCGATGGCGGCGTCGAGCAGCGTCTCGGCCTTCACCGCCTGACCCGCGTCGAGAATGGCGTAGGCCTTTTCCAGTTGCGGCACGGCGCCGGCTTGCGCCGCCAGGGCGATGGCCGGGGTCAGGCTCAGGCCGCACAGCGCGATCAACGGGGTAAGATGCTTTTTCATGATCCACTCACCAACTGACGGACGATCGTAACGGGTTTGCCAACCTGCCCCATTGATGCCGCATCACGGTTAAGCGGCGATGAAACGCAGTTGAACGTCTCCTTTCCGGCCTGACCGAAAACGGGACTTTTCATCAAATCGCGGCGGCGGCGGAAAGCCTCCGTTAACCATAAACCAAGGCTTTGCCGCCAGGATGGGCGCAACATCATCGCGAAGCGACGGGAACCCCCTGATGACCGCCACCCATCTTCCCGCCACGCCCCACGGCCCTGTCCTCGCGCTGCGCCATGCGCAGCTGGCGGCGCTGTGGCTGTGCGCCGCGTCGGGCTGGCTGGTGATGATCGAGCCGGCGCCATATGAGTTGCTGTTCGCGCTGGCCTTCGCCCTGTTGCTGTTCGGCGGGCTGGCCATGTCGCCGCTGCTGTTGCCGCTGATGGCGTTCATCATTCTCTATAATGTCGGCGGCCTGTTCAGCGCCATGCAGATCACCGGTCGCGACGAATCCCGCGCCTGGATGTTCGTCTTCATCTCCATCTACATGGGGTTTGCGGCGCTGATCTTCGCCATGGCCGCGCTGCGCGATCCGCGCCGCGTCATGGCGGCGCTGCGCACTGGCTGGATCGTGGCCGGCGTGCTGGGGGCGATGACCGGCATCATGGGCTATTTCGACATCGCCGGCACGGGCGATGTCTTCACCCTTTATGGCCGCGCCAAGGGGGCGTTCAAGGATCCCAACGTGTTTTCCACCTTCCTGGTGCCGCCGGCGGTGTTTCTGGTGCAGGGGTTCATGACCGGCCGCATGCGCCACAAGCTGTGGGGCGCGATGGCGTTGCTGGTCATTCTGGCCGGCAATTTCCTGGCCTTCTCGCGCGGCGGCTGGGCGGTGCTGGTGGGATCGTTGCTGCTGCTGGCCCTGCTCACCTTCATCACCACCCGCGACGCGGCGTTGCGCGCCCGCATCGTGCTGATCGCCGCCGGCAGCCTGCTGGCCGGGCTGGCGCTGGTCGCCTTCCTGCTGTCGTTCGAGAATATCCGCCAGCTGTTCGCGCAACGCTTCGCGCTGTTGCAGCCCTATGACGTGGGCGGCGTGGGGCGTTTTTCCAATCAGGCCCGCGCCCTGCCGATGCTGCTGGGCGCACCGTTGGGCTTCGGCCCCCATCAGTTCGGGCGGATGTTCGGCGAAGACCCGCACAATGTCTATATCAACGCCTTCGCCGCCTATGGCTGGCTGGGTGGGGTGTCCTATCTGCTGCTGGTCGGCTCCACCTTGTGGGCTGGTCTGCGCGGGCTCTTGACCCCCTCCCCCTGGCGCCACGAGCTGATCGCCGTATTCGCGCCGCTGGCGCTGCTCATCCTGCAGGGCTTTCAGATCGACACCGACCACTGGCGGCACTTCTATCTGCTGCTGGGCATGCTGTGGGGCCTGTTCGCGGCCGGAATCGGAAGCCGCGAACCTGAAACCTGAGGCCGATCGGCGGCTGTCTTTCATGCTGCGCGCATGAGCTGATAGTCCGCCCCACCCTGGCGCTTCGTGTCGGCCACCGCCTCTCAGGGGGAGGAAATGGCTGCCGCAAGCTGATCCCTCACCAAGAAACTCGTCATCCTGACGAACGTCAGGATCTCGTGCCGCGGACTCATGCGTGTGCGGCCTGAGATGCCGGCTTGCGCCGGCATGATGCGGTTTCCTTTTGGCTCATGCGTTTTTGGCCCGACCCCCACCCGGCGCTTCGCGCCGACCTTCCCCTGCCAGGGGGAGGGGACTTGAGGGTTGCTCCGGCGGAGCCTTGGTTGCGGCATTTCCCCACGAAGGCGGAGACTGGAAGACCGCAGCCCTCTCCTGCGGATCACCAGTTTGCGGAAGTCGAATCCAACGAATGTTGGTCGGAGCGGCCGGATTCGAACCGGCGACCCCCACACCCCCAGTGTGGTGCGCTACCGGGCTGCGCTACGCTCCGTCGTCGGGGATGTTCCTTAGCACCGCGCGGCGTTGAGGAAAAGGGCGGATGAACGGCGAAGGCCCGGCCGCTGTCATGACGGCCGGGCAATCGCTGCCCCCTTTGACCTTCTGACGTTTGCAGGGGTCGAAGGTATGTTCAGCGTGCCGCGGTGGCGCGCCCCAGATGCTTCAGCGGGTTGACCGCCGTCGCCCCCTTGCGGATTTCGAAATGCAGCTGCGGGGTCTTCACGGCGCCGGTCTTGCCGGCCTTGGCGATCACCTGGCCGCGCCGGATGCGATCGCCGCGCTTGACGAACAGCTCGCGGTTGTGGGCGTAGGCCGTCACCCAGCCGTCCTTGTGGCGGATGAGAACGAGATTGCCATAGCCCTTCAATTCGTTGCCGGCGTAGGCGACCACGCCGTCGGCCGCGGCATGCACGTCGGCGCCTTCCGGCACCGCGATGTTCACGCCCTCGTTGCGGGTGCCGTCGGGCTTGGCGCCGAAGGCGGAGATCACCCGGCCGCGCACCGGCCAGCGGAAGCCGGCGGTCAGGTCATTGTCGGCCAGCTTCGGCATGTCCTTGGCCAGCGGCCGGTCATCGCCCTGGCCGATGCGGGAATTGTCCTTGCCGCCGCCGGCGCGCGGCATGTCGGCCGTCCGCGTGGTCTTGGACAATTCAGTGCCGCGATGATCGGCGCTGGTGGCGGGTCGTTCGGTGGCACGGCGCGGCGCGGCGGCCATGCTCCAGCCATTGGCGGCCGGGATGCGCAACACCTGGCCGGTATTCAGCCGGGCGTTGCGGGGCAGGCCATTGTGGGCCGCGATGGTGAACGGATTGACGCCGTATTTGCGGCCCAGCGAGAACAGCGTCTCGCCGGCCGCCACCGTATGGGTGCGCGGGCCGCTGAAATTCGGCCGCGGGTTGGCCCTCGTCGGCGTGGCGGTCGGCGCGGCCGCCGGCCCCGTGGCCAGCGTCGGCGCCGGCGAGATCGGGTTGGCCACGCCGGGGATGATCAGGCGCTGCCCGACATGCACCGCATAAGGCGGGGTGATGCCGTTGGCGGCGGCCAGTTCGCGCACCGACTTGCCGTTGGCGCGGGCGATGGAATAGAGCGTCTGGCCCGGCTTGACCACCAGCGCGCCGGTGGCCGAGGCGCTGCGCGCCGGCTTGCGCCATTGCGACGCGCTGCCTGGCGCGCCCGGCGCGTTGAGGTTGCCGCGCGCCACGCGCTGCACTGGCGCGCGGGTGCCTTTCACGTCGTTCTTGGAGATGGAGGACGTGGGCTTCACCGGCGGATAGTCGCCCAGCCGTTCCAGATCGGCCGAGCAGGCGGCGAGCGCCGACACCGCCACCGAAACGAGCGCCAGACGAGCGGCTTTCAAGGAGAAATTCTTCGTGGACATGGACTCTTACCCCGGACTACGACGAACCAACTGATCGTCGCCCATCTTGCCGCCCGGCGGTTAAGGAATCGTTTCAAGTTTTAATTTTGTGGAATCCGTCACCCGCGCTTGCCGCGCCGCCCGACGCCCTTCAGCATCGGCACGAAGCGCACCGGAATCAGCCTCTCGCGGCTGAAGCCGCCCGGCGTGCGGCGGATCCGCACCAGTTCCTGATGCATCGCGCCGGCATCGAGCGGGATCACCATGACGCCGTCCTCCGCCAGCTGGTCGAGCAAGGCGGCGGGGGGATGTGCGGCCGCGGCGGTGACGATGATGCGGTCGAACGGCGCCGCCTCCGGCCAGCCGCGATGACCGTCGCCGACGCGGGTTTCGATGTTGCTCAGGCGCAGCGCCGCGAATCGCCGTTTGGCCTGCTCCAGCAGATCGCGATGGCGTTCGATGGTGTAAACCCGCCGCGCCAGCCGCGCCAGCACCGCCGCCTGATAGCCCGACCCGGTGCCCACTTCCAGCACCCGGCTGGTCGGTGTCACCTCCAGCTGTTCGGTCATGTAGGCGACGATATAGGGCTGCGAGATGGTCTGGCCGCAGGCGATCGGCAAGGCGGTGTCGGCCCACGCCTGATCGCGGAAGGCCGCTTCGACGAACATCTCGCGCGGCGTTTCCTCCATGGCCTGCAGGACGCGGGTATCGCGGATGCCGTGCCGGCGCAGGGTCATGATAAGCCGCGCTATGGTGGATTGATCGGTCATGCTTTCGCCGCACTGGACATTCAAGGCCTGCCGGGGCAACGCTGGCGCATGATGATACGCGATCCCGCCCATCGGCGGCAAACGCCGGCCGGCGGATTTTCGTTGCCAACTCGGGCCGGGGCACTTAAAGGGAGCGCGCCGGGGCCTGAGCGGGGCCATTCGTTCAAAGGGGCAAATCCGATCATGCTGTGGATGTTTCTGGAGATCGCCTTCGGGCTGGGGCTGTTGTATGTGGGCGGTGAGGCGATGGTGCGCGGCGCCGTGGCGTTGGGCCGCTGGCTCGACCTGTCGCCGCTGGTGGTCGGCATCATCATCATCGGCTTCGCCACCTCGATGCCGGAACTGGTGGTGTCGGTGCAGGCGGTGTGGCAGGGCTTGCCGGAAATCGCCACCGGCAACATCCTGGGCAGCAACACCGCCAACATCCTGCTGGTGCTCGGCGCCACGGCGTTGGTGCTGCCGATGCATCATCAGCCCCGCGCCCTGCCCCGCGACGCCCTGCCGCTGCTGCTCTCCGGCGGCGTGTTCGCCCTGCTCGGCCTGCTCTACGGCCTCGTGCATCCGGTCGCCGGGGCGGTGTTGTTCCTGGCCCTCGTCGGTCTGCTGAGCCACGAATTCCGCCGGGCGCGGCGCGAAACCCGTCTGTCGCGCGAACTGGCGGAAGAACTGGCGGAAGAAGTGGAGCCACACCCGCTGCTGGGCAATCCGCTGCTGGCTTCCCTGGCGGCGCTGATCGGTTTGGGCATGCTGGTCTATGGCGGCCACCTGTTCGTGTCCGGCGCCAGCGCGGTGGCCGCGGCGCTGGGCGTCTCGCACGGCCTGATCGGCCTCACCCTGGTGGCGCTGGGCACCTCGTCGCCGGAGCTGGCCAGCGCGCTGGTGGCGGCGCGCCACGGCCATTCCGACGTCGCCTACGGCAACGTGGTGGGCAGCAACCTGTTCAACGTGCTGGGCGTCGGCGGCGCCGCGGCCATGGCCGGCGGCCTCACCTATCCCGACCTGATGTCCGTCTTCGACGGGCCGGTGATGCTCGCCGCCACCGTCCTGATGCTGGCCTTCTTCGCCTCTTCGCGCGGCCTGACGCGGACCCGCGGCGCGCTGTTCGTCGGCGCCTACATCGCCTACATCGCGCTGCGCGCCAGCTTCAGTTGAGGGCGATGCGGCAGCCGCCGCGCGTGCCGATGGCCCGGGCCCGCGCCTTGGCCCGCGCCGTCACCTTGCCGCCGTGGCTCCTGATCAGCGCGTAATGGCGCGCCTTCACCTGACGATACATGGCCCGCATGCGCGCATGCGGCACGCCACCGCAGCGCAACGCCCGGTAATAGCGGCTGGTCAGGCCGACATAGCGGCGCACCGCATCGCCTTGCTCACGCCGCGTGACATTCTTGTCAGTGGCGGCGATGCGCCCCACGGCCGTCCGCCGCGCCGTGGCCTTCGGCTTTTGCCGCGCCACCCGGCGTTCGTTCACATGACGGCGCGGCGCCGGCCTGGCGCTGGCATGCAGCGCCTCGCGGGCCGCCGCATAGGCCTCGCGCACCAGTGCCGCCTGATCCTCCGTGCAGGCCGCCGTCGCCCCCGCCCGCTTGCCATGGCTGATGGCCCGCCGCGTCGCCACCGCGCCAACACGGTTGGCCGCGATCACTTCCGCCCGGGCCAGAAAGGTCCCCATCTCGTCGCGCTGCGCGGCGCTCAGGAAGCCGCACCTGTCGGCCGTCTTCTTCATCTGCGCCAGCAGGCTCAGCGCCTCGCCCACCGACGAAGCGGCCAGCACCGGGCGCGCCACGGGCAGGGCCAGCACCGCCGCCACGGTCAACGGAATCACCGATACCAT
>DRPD01000245.1 GCA_011374735.1 Thermopetrobacter sp. | reverse complement strand
TCCGTGGTGCGCGGCTGCGACCGGGTGCTGCCGGTGGACGTCTACGTGCCGGGGTGCCCGCCGACGGCGGAGGCGCTGGTCTATGGCGTGCTGCTGCTGCAACGCAAGATCCGCCGTGGCGGCACCATCGAACGGTGAGCGGCGCATGGCGAACGGGACACGGGCATACGAGGAAACCACCGCGGCCGATCTGGCGGCGCTGGCCGAGCATGTGCGCGAGCACCTGGGCGAGGCGGTCATCGAGACCACGGTGACCCACGGCCAGTTGCAGATCGCCGCCGCCGCGGCGCGCATTCGCGACGTGCTGCGCTTCCTGCGTGACGACGCGGCCTGCCGCTTCACCTGTTTCACCGACCTGTGCGGCGTCGATTATCCGGAGCGCGAGAAGCGATTCGAGGTGGTCACGCATCTGCTCTCGCCGACGCTGAACCTGCGCGTTCGGGTCAAGGCGGCGGTGGGCGAGGGCGAATCGATCGCCTCCATCGTCGAGCTGTTTCCCGGCGCGGAGTGGTTCGAGCGCGAGGCCTACGACATGTATGGCATCTTCTTCGACGGCCATCCCGACCTGCGCCGCATCCTGACCGATTACGGCTTCGCCGGGCACCCGCTGCGCAAGGACTTCCCGGTCACCGGGTTCGTCGAGGTGCGCTATGACGAGGATCGCAAGCGCGTCGTCTACGAGCCGGTGAAACTGCAACAGGCGTGGCGTGACTTCGACTATCTCTCGCCGTGGCGCGGCGAACCGCCGATGCCGCCCCAACGGGCGGATGATGACGGGGAGGGCGATTGAGATGGCCGAGACCGACGTCGCGTTGCGCAATTTCACCATCAACTTCGGCCCCCAGCATCCGGCGGCGCATGGCGTGCTGCGGCTGGTGCTGGAGCTGGACGGCGAGGTGGTGGAGCGCGCCGATCCGCACATCGGCCTGCTGCATCGCGGCACCGAGAAGCTCATCGAGACGAAGACGTATCATCAGGCGGTGCCTTATTTCGACCGCCTGGATTACGTGGCGCCGATGAATCAGGAGCACGCCTTCGTGCTGGCGGCGGAGAAGCTGCTGGGGCTGGAGGTGCCGTATCGGGCGCAGGTCATCCGGGTGCTGTATTCGGAGATCGGCCGCCTCCTGTCGCATCTGCTGAACGTCACCACCCAGGCCATGGACGTCGGCGCGCTGACCCCGCCGCTGTGGGGTTTCGAGGAGCGCGAAAAGCTGATGATCTTCTATGAGCGCGCTTCCGGCTCGCGCATGCACGCCGCCTGGTTCCGCATCGGCGGGGTGCATCAGGACCTGCCCGAGGAGCTGATCGACGACATCGGCGAATTCTGCGAGACGCACCCGAAGGTGCTGCGCGACATCGAAGGGCTCCTGACCGACAACCGCATCTTCAAGCAGCGCAACGTGGACATCGGCAAGGTGACGGTGGAAGAAGCGTTCGCGCGCGGTTTCTCCGGCGTCATGGTGCGCGGCTCCGGCGCGGCGTGGGATTTGCGCCGCGCCCAGCCCTACGAGAATTACAGCGAGCTGGACTTCAAGGTGGCGGTGGGCAGGAACGGCGATTGCTACGACCGCTATGTGGTGCGCATGGAGGAGATGTATCAGTCCGTGCACATCATGAAGCAGTGCGTGGAAATCCTGAAGTCGCAGAAGGGGGCGGGGCCGGTGATGACCGATAACCGCAAGGTGGCGCCGCCGCCGCGCGCCGAGATGAAGACCTCCATGGAGGCGCTGATCGAGCACTTCAAGCTCTACACCGAGGGTATCAAGGTGCCCGAGGGCGAGGTCTATGCGGCGGTGGAGGCGCCGAAGGGCGAGTTCGGCGTCTATCTGGTGTCCGACGGCTCCAACCGGCCCTACCGCTGCAAGATCCGCGCGCCGGGCTACGCCCATCTGGCGGGGCTGGACTTCCTGTCGCGTGGCCACATGCTGGCCGACGTCTCCGCCATCATCGGCTCGCTGGACATCGTGTTCGGGGAGGTGGACCGATGATGCAGGTGATGACGTGCATGACATATCCGGCGTTCTCCAGCCGTCATTGCCGGGCTTGTCCCGGCAATCCAGAGCGGCTTGCCGAGGCTTTTCCGCGCAAGGCCGTCTGGATGCCCGGAACAAGCCCGGGCATGACGAAGGAAACGGAGGTGGCCTCATGAGCTTCCGCCGCCTGCATCACGAACAGCCCGACAGCTTCGCCTTCACGGAAGAAAACCTGCGTTGGGCGAAGAAGGTCATCGCCCGCTATCCGAAGGGCCGGGAGGCCTCCGCCGTCATCCCGCTGTTGTGGCGGGCCCAGGAGCAGGAGGGCTGGACGACGGAGCCGATGATCCGCGCCATCGCCGAGATGCTGAACATGCCGCCCATCCGGGTTCTGGAGGTCGCCACCTTCTACACCATGTTCCAGCTCAAACCGGTGGGCGGGAAGGCGCACATTCAGGTGTGCGGCACCACGCCGTGCATGCTGCGCGGCGCGGGCGAGCTGATCAAGGTGTGCAAGCGGCGCATTCACGAAAAGGCGCACGAACTGTCATCCGACGGCGATTTCTCGTGGGAGGAGGTGGAATGCCTCGGCGCCTGCGCCAACGCGCCGATGATCCAGATCGGCGAGAAGGTCTATGAAGACCTCACCCCGGAGCGCATGGAGGAGATCATCGACGAGCTGGCGGCGGGCGGGGAGCCGAAACCGGGGCCGCAGAACGGCCGGCATTCCTCCGAGCCGCTGGGCGGGCCGACGACGCTGAAGGGCAAGGCGAAGGGCATTTTCGAGCGCGGCTCCGACGCGGAGGAGCTGATCGCGCTGGCCAGGGCGGGCAGGAAGCTGCCGGACGCGGCGACGGCCGGGAAGAAGAAGTCACCGTCGAAAAAATCCGCCACCGCGAAAAAACCGGCGAAGGTGACGCTGGCGGCGCTTCAGCAGGCGGCGCCGAAGAAGCCGCGCCTGCACAAGACGCCGCCGAAACGGGTGGATGATCTGAAGATGATCTCCGGCATCGGGCCGAAGCTGGAGAAGCTGCTGCACGAGCTGGGCGTCTATACCTTCCGCCAGATCGCCTCCTGGGGGGCGGCGGAAATCCGCTGGGTGGACGACCACCTGAAGTTCAAGGGCCGCATCGTGCGCGACGACTGGGTGGCGCAGGCCGAGGCGCTGGCCACCGGCGGGGCGGCGGAATACATCCGCCGCTTCGGCAAGAAGCCGCGCTGAGAGGAGAGAGACGGGCATGTGGAGCGTGACAGACATGGAGTTCCTTTCCCGTCATTGCCGGGCTTGTCCCGGCAATCCAGAACGGCCTTTCGGTGTGGCGATGACACTGGATGCCCGGAACAAGCCCGGGCATGGCAGGGGTAGTGGCCGGCAAGAAGCCGCGCTGAGAGGAGAGAGACGGGCATGTGGAGCGTGACAGACATGGAGTTCCTTTCCCGTCATTGCCGGGCTTGTCCCGGCAATCCAGAACGGCCTTTCGGTGTGGCGATGACACTGGATGC
>DRPD01000244.1 GCA_011374735.1 Thermopetrobacter sp. | reverse complement strand
GAAGATGAACAGGTTGGCGCCGCCTTGGCCCATCTCGAAGATGTGGCGCAGGGAGGCGGCGTGGGTGGTGGCGAACTCCAGGCCCATGCGCGGCGTCTTGTAGTTGGAGACATTGACGGTGTGCGGCCCGCCGTTGCGTTCCACGCGCACGTTGAACCACTTGTCGAACAGGGGGAAGCGGCCCAGCGGGCGGTGTTCGAACACGGCGGCGTGAGCCTCGCCCCAGCGCCAGTTCCTCATGTCGTCGCCGAATTGCCCGCGGATGTCGGCCAGCGCCACGCGCAGGGCCTCGGCCACCAGCTGCGGGCATTTGTCCGTGGAGGTGTCCTTCAGCGCGTTGGCGCACCACACCCCCTGCCCGTTCAGGTTCGTCAGCACGTTCTTCAGGAACCGCGGCTTCAGGCGATTCTTCCGCGTCGGGTTGGGGTGTTCCTCGCGCAGCACCATCTCCAGCAGGCGGTCATGCCAGACGGCGAAGATGAGCATTTCCGCCCCGTCGGCGCGGGCGGCGCCGTCCCATTCGCTCAGCAGCGCGCGCACGGCGGCGAATTCCTCCATGCCCGCGATGTGCTTGAGCATCACCGGCAGCAGGTCGCGCACGAACAGGGAGGTGACGTCGGTCTGGATGCGCTTGACGCTCTCCACGTCGTGCTTCCGCCTTTCTTCGATCAGCGCGCGGATGCGGTCGTAGCGGTAGGGCAGCGTCCAGTCGCCGGTGATGAAATGGGGATAGTCCGGCCCCACCACCTTCTGGTTGGCGGTGATGATGACGCCGGAGGGCGGATTGACCACCTGCGGCAGCTCCTCGAAGGGGATGAAGCCGGCCCAGTCATACGCCGCGTCCCAGCCCGGCGCGGGCAACAGGCCGCGCAACGGGTTTTCCTTCTTGCGCAGCGGCACCTTGCCCGGCGCGATGTAGCCGATGTTGCCCTGCATGTCGGCATAGACGATGTTCTGCTGCGGCGCCACGAAGCCACGGGCGTTGTCCTTGAATTTCTCCAAGCTCTTCACCGCGCCCAGGCGGCGCAAGGCGCTGATGGTGCCGTCGGTCTTCAGCAGCGCCGTCCATTGAAAGGCCAGCACGGCGCGGCCGCCGAACAGCTTCGCCACTGCCGGCAGGGCGTCGGAGATGACCGGGCCGTGGCGGGTTTCGCGCACCGTGATGGTCACGTCGCGGCCGAAGCGCACGCGGATGGTTTCGGTGCGGGTGACGAAGGGCTTCGGGCCATCGGGCGCGTCGTAATGGCCGGGCCGGTCACTTAAGCGTTCGACGAACAGATCCTGCACGTCCGGGCCGGTGTTGGTGAAACCCCAGGCCAGATGGCGGTTGCGGCCCAGCACCACGAAGGGCACGCCGGGCAAGGTGGCGCCGATGACGTCGAAGTTCTCTTCCGGCACGCTGACGCGCAGATAATACCAGACCGACGGGGTGGTCAGATTGAGGTGCGGATCGTTGGCCAGAATGGCGCGGCCCGATGTGGTGCGCGACGGGGCCAGCACCCAGTTGTTGGAGCCGACGCCGGCGGCGCCGTTGTCGCGAATGATCGCGGCGAAGCGCTTTTCGTCGAGCAGCGGGCCGGTGGCCACCTTCAGCGGGAAGCCGTAGAGATCGCGCAACTCCGGCAGCTTCGGCGCGGTTTCGCCGGGATAGGGCGGCTTGACCTCGAAGACGCGGCGCATGGGCATTTTCGCGGCCAGTCGCAGCCGTTCCAGCTCATGCCGCCAGTTGCCGCCCAGATCCCAGGCCATCATCTTCAGCCAGGCGACGCTGTCCACCGGCGAGAACGGATCGGGACGCGGCAGCATCAGGGTGTAGAACTCCGGCGTCGGGAAACGTCCGGCCGTCTTCAG
>DRPD01000243.1 GCA_011374735.1 Thermopetrobacter sp. | reverse complement strand
GATGAAGGTGGCCGGCGCCTACTGGCGCGGCGACAGCAACCGCCAGATGCTGACCCGCATCTATGGCACCGCGTGGGCCGACAAGAAGCAGCTGAAGGACTATCTGAAGCGGCTGGAGGAGGCGGAGAAGCGCGATCACCGGCGGCTGGGCCGGGAGATGGATTTGTTCCATTTCCAGGAGGAGGCGCCGGGCTCGGTGTTCTGGCACCCGAAGGGGTGGACGATGTTCACCGAGCTGGTGAACTACCTGCGCCGGGTGCAGAAGCGGGCCGGATACGTGGAGGTGAACTCGCCGGACATGATGGATCGCAGCCTGTGGGAGCAGTCCGGCCACTGGGAGAAGTTCCGCGAGAACATGTTCATCACCGAGACGGAGGATGAACGCATCTTCGCCCTGAAGCCGATGAACTGCCCCGGCCATGTGCAGATCTTCAAGCACGGGCTGAAGAGCTACCGCGAATTGCCGGTGCGCATGGCGGAATTCGGCAAGGTGCACCGCTACGAACCGTCCGGGGCGCTGCACGGGCTGATGCGGGTGCGCTCCTTCACCCAGGACGACGCGCACATCTTCTGCACCCATGAGCAGATCACCGAGGAATGCATCAAGGTGCATCGGCTCATTCTCGATATCTACAAGGACTTCGGCTTCGAGGAGGTGCGCATCAAGTTCTCCGACCGGCCGGAAAAGCGCGTCGGCACTGACGCGGTGTGGGACGCGGCGGAAGCGGCCCTGAAGCGGGCGGTGGAGGAAGCGGGCGGCGATTACGAGCTGAACCCGGGGGAGGGGGCGTTCTACGGCCCGAAGCTGGAATACGTGCTGCGCGACGCCATCGGGCGCGATTGGCAGTGTGGCACGGTGCAGCTGGACTTCAACCTGCCCGGCCGCTTCGGGGCGTTCTACGTCGGCGCGGACGGCGAGAAGCACACGCCGGTGATGATTCACCGCGCCATGTTCGGCTCATTGGAGCGGTTCACCGGCATCCTGATCGAGCATCACGCCGGGCGGCTGCCGCTGTGGCTGGCACCAACGCAGGTGGTGGTGGCGACCATCACCTCCGACGCGGATGATTACGCGCGGCGGGTGGTTGAGAAGCTGACGGCGGCCGGCCTGAGGGCGGAAGCGGACGTGCGCAACGAGAAGATCAACTACAAGGTGCGCGAGCACTCGCTGGCCAAGGTGCCGGTGATCCTGGTGGTCGGGGCGCGCGAGGTGGCGGAAGAGGGCGTCAACATGCGCCGGCTGGGCGAGAAGCACCAGAAGGCGCTGGCGCTGGATGAGGCCATCGCCCTGCTGCGCGAAGAAGCCACGCCGCCGGACTTGCGCGATTGACGTCTCAAGCCTCCCGCAACCGGGCGTGAAAGCGGCGGCGATGGACTTCCAGAAAGTCGGCCCCCGGACGGAAGCGTTCGGGCAGCGTCAGGCGCGGATTATCCACCCGCAACAGCAGGCGGCGGGCGTGTTCCGGCACGTCCGGAGCGACCTTGAGGCGCAGATCGTCGTCGAAGGTGATCAGGTGGCGGTCGAAGGCGCGGTCGTGCAGGGTGTTGAGGCAGATGCCGTTGCGCGGATTGAGGCGGTTGGCCGGGTCGTCCTTCCAGGCGACGATGTGCGAGGCGTTGAGCAGCCGTGAATCGTCGATGCCGGTGAGGGGGCAGCGCTCGCTCCAGGCGGCCAGCACCATGCGGCGGAAAAAGTCCTGACCCAGCCGCTGGCGCACGGCGACGATGCGTTCGGTGGCCTCCGGCGGCGGGTGCATGGCGTCCTTCGGCTCTTCCGCGAAGCCGGCCGCCGGGTGATCGTCGGCTTCGGCGCCGGTCTGGCGGG
>DRPD01000242.1 GCA_011374735.1 Thermopetrobacter sp. | reverse complement strand
GGTGTGGCTCAATCCGCCGCCGGCGGCCGGCGGGGTGATGATCGCGCTGGCGCTCGCCGCGCTGGACGAAGCGGAAATGCGCGATTGCCCGGCCGGGGCCATGGCGGCCGCCCTGGCGGTGGCGGATGACGCGCGGCGTGCGGCGGGCCACGATCCGCAGGCGCTGCTGGCACGCCTCGGCCCACCGGCCCATCGCGGCACCACCCACATCTCGGTGATCGACGGCGACGGCATGGCCTGTGCGTTGACCATCACCAATGGCGAGGGCAACGGGCATGTGGTGGAAGGCTGCGGCTTCATGCTCAACAACATGCTGGGCGAGGCCGACGTCAACCCCGACGGGCTGGAGGGCTGGCCGGAAGACGTGCGCCTGTCGTCGATGATGGCGCCGACGCTGGCCGGGGCGGAAGACGGCACCCTCGTCGCGCTGGGTTCCGGCGGCTCCAACCGCATCCGTTCCGCCGTTTTCATGGTGCTGGCCCGGCTGCTGGCGGCGGGGCGGGAGCTGGCGGCGGCCATCGACGCGCCGCGGCTGCACGTGGAGGCGGACTTCCTCGATTTCGAGCCGGGCTTTGCGGCGCAAGAGGTGGCGCGGCTGACGGCGATGTTTCCACGGCACCGGGCGTGGTCGGCGCCGAATCTGTATTTCGGCGGTTGCCATGCCGTGGCCCGGAAAGCCGATGGCGCGCTGGTTGCGGCGGCGGACAAGCGCCGCGAAGGTGCTGAATCGGTGATCTGAAACCAGAAACCAGAAACCAGAAGCCGGAACGAGAGAGGGAGGGGATGTATCGTTACGCGGTGTTCTTCACGCCACGGGCCGATGAGCCGCTGGCCGAATTCGGGCGGCGCTGGTTCGGGTTCGATACCGAAACGCGCCAGAGCGTGGCCGATCATTGGCCGATCCTGAGCGGCATCATCCGCACCCCGGCCCGCTATGGCTTTCACGCCACCCTGAAGGCGCCGTTCCGGCTGCGCAAGGGGCGCGCGGCGGACGAACTGATGGCGGCGGTGGCGGCGCTGGCGCAGCGCCTGTCGCCGGTCGATGTGGGCCAGTTGCTGCCGGCCGAACTGGGGTCGTTCATCGCGTTGCGGCAGGCGCTGCCGACGGGAGCGATCAATGATCTCGCCTTCACCTGCGTGCGCGATCTCGACGCGTTCCGCGAGCCGCTGACGGAGGAGGAGCAGGACGCCATTCTCGACAAGGGCGTGACACGGCGCCAGAAGGGCAACGTGTTCGCCTGGGGCTATCCATATGTGGACAAGGACTACGTGTTCCACCTGACGCTGACCTCCATCCTGGCGCCGCACGAGCTGGCGCAATGGCGCGGTCAGGCGCTGGCCTGGGGGATGGAATACCTGGCCGAGCCGGTGGTGGTGCGCGATCTGTGCGTGTTCGGGCAGGAAACGCCCGACGCGCCGTTTCGGCTGCTGGAACGTTTTGCGCTTCAGGCTCCATGAGCCCGTGAAAAGACTGGCAAAGAAGCGCCAATGGCGGAAAATCGCCATTGGCGCTTCTCTCGGATACCTTGCTAGTGGCGGATGAAGCGGGCCTTCGCGGCGCTCAGCGGGGCCTTTCTGGCCTTCC
>DRPD01000241.1 GCA_011374735.1 Thermopetrobacter sp. | reverse complement strand
GGCGTTGATCGTCGATCCCAACGCCACCATCGTGGTGGAGCCGGGCTGGGCGGCGGAGGTGAACGCCTTTGGCCATCTGCTGCTGCACCGGGTGGCGGCGCGCGAGCGGCGCGAGGCGGTGGGCACGCGGGCCGATCCGGTGATGCTGGAGGTGTTCAACAACCTGTTCATGTCGATCGCCGAACAGATGGGCGAGGCGCTGCGCCAGACGGCCAGCTCGGTGAACATCAAGGAGCGGCTCGATTTCTCCTGCGCGGTGTTCGATGCGGCCGGCGCGCTGGTGGCCAACGCGCCGCACCTGCCGGTGCATCTGGGCAGCATGGATCGCGCCGTGCAGGCGGTGATCGCCCGCTTTCCCGCCATGCGGCCGGGCGACGCCTATGTTCTGAACGATCCGTATGCCGGCGGCACCCATCTGCCGGACATCACGGTGGTGACGCCGGTGTTTCTCGAAGGCGAGGCCGATCCCGCCTTCTTCGTGGCGGCGCGCGGCCATCATGCCGACATCGGCGGCAGGACTCCCGGCTCCATGAGCCCCGACGCCACCACCATCGACGAGGAGGGGGTGGTCATCGAGGCCATGAAGCTGGTGGAGGAGGGGGTCTTTCTGGAAACGCAGATGCGCGCCGTGCTCTCAAGGGGGGCTTTTCCGGCCCGCGATCCGGACGCCAACATCGCCGATCTGAAGGCCCAGGCGGCGGCCTGCGCGCGCGGCGCGGCGGAACTTTCCCGGATGGTCGATCATTTCGGGCGCGCGGTGGTGGCGGCCTTTATGGGCCACGTGCAGGCCAACGCGGAGGAGAACGTGCGCCGCGTCATCGACGCGCTGAAGGACGGCGAGTTCGCTTATGAAATGGACAACGGCGCGGCCATCAAGGTGGCGGTGCGGGTGGACGCCGAGGCGCGCCGCGCCGTGGTGGACTTCACCGGCACTTCAGCCCAGCTGCCGGACAACTTCAACGCGCCCGAGGCGGTGACCCGCGCCGCGGTGCTCTACGTGTTCCGCTGCATGGTGGCCGACGCCATTCCGCTCAACGCCGGTTGCCTGAAGCCCATCGACATCATCGTGCCGCAAGGCTCCATGCTCAATCCCGATCCGCCGGCGGCGGTGGTGGCGGGCAACGTGGAGACCTCGCAGGCGGTGGTGGACGCGCTGTTCGGCGCCATGGGGGTGCTGGCGGCGGCCCAGGGCACGATGAACAACTTCACCTTCGGCGACGGCGAGTTGCAGTATTACGAAACCATCTGCGGCGGGGCCGGAGCGGGCCGGGGCTTTCATGGCGCGGATGCGGTGCACACCCACATGACCAACACCCGGTTGACCGACGTGGAGGTGCTGGAGCTGCGCTATCCGGTCAGGCTGGAACGCTTCGCCATCCGCCGCGGCTCCGGCGGCACGGGGCGCTGGCATGGCGGCGACGGGGTGGAGCGCGTGCTGGTGTTCGATGCGCCGATGCGGGTGTCGATCCTGAGCAACCGCCGCCGGATCTGTCCGTTCGGCCTCGCGGGCGGCGGGCCGGGCGCGTGCGGCGAGAACGTGCTGCGCCGCGCCGACGGAACGGAGAAGCGCCTGGCCTCCTGCGTCACGCTGGACGTGGCGGCCGGTGATGCCATCATCATCCGCACCCCGGGCGGCGGCGGCTACGGGGAGTAGGGGCCCGATCAGACCGCCATGTCACAGGCCGATGTAGTGCAGGATGGGAGCGCCGATCAGCAGGTGATGGAAGGCGGCCATGGCCAGATACAGGATCAGGCCGGTGAGCACGGCGGGGATATCCAGCGCCGGATCGCCGGCGGTGTCGGGGCGGAAATCATTGCGCCGCGCCAGCAGCAACATCAAGGCCGCCACCAGCATCAGGCCGCCGGCCAGCGTGACGGTGGCCAGATCGCCGTTGGCCAGCAGGTGGCCGGCGCCCCACAACAGGATGACCCAGGCGAAGGGATTGCGGATTTTCGCCTTCAGGCGGCAAGAATAGAGAAAGATGCCGAACAGCACGAAGGCGGCCAGCATCAGCGTGAAGGTGACATGAGGCCCCCATGACGGCGGATCGTAAAGGGGGATGAACGGGCTGTGCGCCCACCACCAGCCGACGGCGACGGTGGTGGCGATGCTGGTGGCGATGAACAGCGGCAGGTAAGCCTTGCCCAGCCGCGCCTTGACCCGGGCGCGGGCGGCGGGAAAGGAGGGCAGCAGATGGGTGGCGCCGAACAGGACAATCGCCGCGGCCAGCAGCCAGATGGTGGTCATGGAAGCTCCCCTTGTGGACGGCGAAGCGCACTATGGCCCGTGTTGCCGCCTTCAGGCAAGCCTGATACGCTGTCTCTGGCCGAAAGACGGGAGACATACGCCATGCGCACCACATTCGCCGCCGCCATCGCCCTGCCGCTGCTGCTGAGCACTCCGGCCGGGGCGCAAGAGGTCTGCGGGCTGCCGGCGCGCCTCACGCCGGCCTATGCGCTGGCCATGCACGGCGCGTTTCAGAGCTCTTGCCAGAAGACCGGCTGCACGGTGATCGGCCGCACCGTCGAGCGCCACCGGGTGATGCTGGCGCGCAAGACCGACAAGGCGGCCTGGCAGATCTGGCTGACCCTGGCCGGGCGGGCCGACGTGTCGGAAGGAGTGGAGTTCATCATCGACGGCGGCGAACCGCAACGCATTCCGCCGGAGTTCCTGATCGACACCGGCGGCGGGGTGTCGGTGCGCATCGACGAGAAGCTCTCCGATGTGGTGCTGGAGATGCTCGACGGCGGCAAGGCGCTGACCATCGCCTATGCCACCAGGCAGGGCGATAAGCGCCGGGTCACCCTGTCGCTTGAAGGGCTGAAGAAGATGCGCGACTGGTCGAACTGCGCCCTGAACAAGCTGAATGGCAGCGGCAAGTGAGCGCGATCAGGCACGCGTCAGGCGGTAGATGAAGCCGGTATAATCATCGCTGACGAGCACCGTGCCGTCGCGCCGTTCCAGCACGTCCACCGGCCGGCCCAGGGTTTGCTGGCCCTTCAGGAAGCCGGTCAGGAACGGCCGGGCGGTGATCCTGCCGTCGGCGCCGAAGTCGAGCCACAGCACGTCATAGCCGGACTTGCGCGAGCGGTTCCACGAGCCATGCCGCGCCACCAGCGCGACGGCGCCGGGCGTGATGTCCGGCTGGCGGCGCGGGAAGCGGATGGACAACGGGGTGGAATGGGCGGTGAAGGTGAACACCGGCGGGATGAAGCGCACCCCCCTGGGCCGCCGATCCCAGAACTCGGGATCCTTCACGCCGCGCGCATGCACGTATGGCCAGCCGTAGTGCCCGCCTTCGACGACGCGGTTGAGCTCCTCGCGCGGCACGTCGTCGCCCATCATGTCGCGGCCGGCGTTGACCGCGTAGATGACGTTCTCGCCGGGGCGGACGTCGAAGCCCACGGAATTGCGCAGGCCGCGGGCGAAGACCTCCACCTTGCCGCCGGGGGTGAAGCGCATGATGGCGGCGCGGAACGGGTGATCCTCGATGCACACGTTGCAGCTGGAGCCGACGGAGAGATAGAAGGCGCCGTCCGGCCCCTTGCCGATGGTGCGGCTGACGTGGCCGCCGGTGGGGATGCCGGCGACGATGACCTCGCCACCGGTCAGACCGGCCGGATCGTAGATGAAGCGGCTGACCCGGTGTTCCTCGGCCACATACAGCCAGCGGCCATCGCGCAACAGCCCGTGCGGGCGGCGCATCCCTTCGGCCAGCGTCCGCACCCGGCCGTTTGGCTCCAGCAAGTGGATATTGCCACGCCCATAGCCGGACACCAGCAGATTGCCGAAGCCGTCTTCCACCATCAGCCGGATGCCGCGCGGCAGGCGGGCGTGCAGCGACACCCGCCAGCCGGGCGCGTGCACCCGCAGGGGAAAGGGCAGGGCACGTGCGGCCGCTGGCCTGGTGCGGGGAAACAGGGCCAGGGCCGGGGCGGCCAGCAGGGCGCGGCGGCTGATGGGCGGGGACTGCGGCATGCCCCGATTGGCGCACGCCGGGGCGGGGGATGTCAAGCAACAACGGCGTGAGGTGCCCGGCTTGCGCGATGTTCAAGGCTTGTTAACCAAGTCGCCGGGTGGGGCGCTTAGTGAGTAATCTTATATGATCGATTCACTGCTTCTTAACAGGGGGCCCTTAAGGTGGGCCGTGGTTTCGGGAGCAACATTTCCACAGAGAAAGCTCTTCCGGGGCCGTTTGTAAGTGCTGAAACCAAGTGACGTTCAAGGAGAAAGAGTCATGAACAAGTTTTCCCGTTTCGTGAAGGACGAGTCCGGCGCCACCGCCATCGAGTATGGCCTGATCGCCGTCGCCCTGGCCGTGCTGCTGGTGGCCATCACCCCGTCCCTGACCAGCAAGATCGCCGGCCTGTTCACGGCCGCCGAGACTCAGATGAGCACCGGCGCCGCGTGGACGTCCGGCGACCTGAAGTAAGGTTCGTCAATATCCATTCCGGGTCCGCTTTGGCGCGGGCCTGATGGAGAACCGCCGGAGCGCGCCGCTCCGGCGGTTTTTTCGTCGCCCCGCACAGGCACGGTAAGTTCTTTGAAACCCGCCGTGGCTATCATCGGCCGCATGGTGAATGACGGAGAGCCTGCTTCATGTCGCCCATCACGAAGATCGCCATCGCCGCCACCGGCTTGACGGCGCTCATCGACGTGGTGTGGATGACCGCGGCGGGGCATTCCTTCGCCTGGGCCAGCGCCGCGCCGCTGGCCGCCACCAGTGGGGGGCTGTTCGCCCTGGCATGGTATTACGGGCGCGTGCGCCGGGAGGCGAAGATCGCCGCCGCCACCTTCTGGACGGCGCTGCTGCTGGCGTTTTCCGGCTTCGGGGCGGTGGCCAGCTATCTGTTCGCCACCCTGAACTTTCCGCTGAAGGACGCCTGGTTCGCCGCCTTCGACCGGGCGCTGGGGCTCGATTGGGTGGCGCTGACGCACGTGGTGCTTGGACAGGGCTGGCTGGGCGGGGTCGCCACGGCCCTCTACATGAGCTCGCTGCCGCTGATCGCCCTGGCCATCGTGTGGCTGGGGCTGCGTGGCCATCGACGGCGGCTGGAATTGTTCGTGACCGCGCTGATCGTCAGCTGCCTGCTGGTGATCGCGCTGTCCGCGCCGCTGGCGGCGGTGGGGCCGTATTATCATTACGGCATCGATCCGCAGGTCTATCAGGCTTTCGCACCAGTCACGCTCAGCGATCACCTGCCACTGCGGCATCTGCTGGCCCTGCGGGAGGGCCGGGTCGATGTGCTGTCCCTTCAGACCATTCAGGGTATCGTCGTCATGCCGTCGTTTCACACCGTCATTTCGGTGCTGCTCATCCTCGCCACCCGGGGCGTGAGGTGGCTGGCCTGGCCGATGCTGGCCGTCAACGTCCTGATCCTCGCGACCATTCCGTTCGAGGGCAATCACTATTTCGCCGACATGGCGGCCGGCGCGGCGCTGGCGCTGGCGGTGTGGGCGGCGCTGGCGCGGCTGGCGCGGGCACCGGCCGGCGCGCCAGCCTTGCGCCCGGCCCATTAACAGGCGCTTTACGGCTCGCTGCTAGCATCTGGTGGCGATCGTCCATTCCTTTCAGAGATCATGGAGTTCCACAATGCCCGCCTTGCCCACCTTGCTGGCCCTGACCGTCTTTCCGCTGCTGGTCATCGTCGCGGCGATCGGTGATGTGCGCACCATGCGCATCCCCAACAAGCTCAACGCCGCCATCGCGCTGAGTTTCTTTCCCGCGGCCTTCATGGCGGGGATGCCGTTCGGGGTGATGGGCATGCACCTCATGGCCTTCGCGGTGGTGCTGGCGGCGATGATGGGCCTGTTCTTTTGGGGCAAGATCGGCGGCGGCGACGCGAAGATGATCGCCGCGGCGAGCCTGTGGGTGGGCTGGGGCGAGCCGTTGCTGATCTTCTTCGTCATCACCGCCCTGGCCGGCGGCGTCCTGGCCGTCATCATGAAGCTGTGGGAGATGCTGCGCGTGGAACAGGGCGTATGGGGCGCCGACGGGGCGCTGCGCAAGACGCTGGCGCGCAGCTTCGATCTGCCCTATGGCGTGGCCATCGCGGCCGGGGCGCTGGTCGCCTATCCCACCGGCTGGTGGCAATCGGTGCTGTTCGCGGCCTGAGCTTTTCCATGCATTTCGGCCTCACCGGGCTTTGTCAAAGCCGGGGGGATGTGTTAGGGAAGCAGCGATTCCTGCCGCCTGACGAGGCGGGAGAGACATATTCGTGCATTTCCTTAAACATCCTGAAACGAGGACGACAAGACGATGAGCGACGTTGCGGAGCGTGTGAAGAAGATCGTGGTGGAGCATCTGGGCGTGGACGCCGACAAGGTGACGGAAGAGGCCAGCTTCATCGACGATCTGGGGGCCGACAGCCTGGACAATGTGGAGATGGTGATGGCGTTCGAGGAGGAGTTCGGCATCGAAATCCCCGATGACGCCGCGGAGACCATCCAGACGGTGGGCGACGCCATCAAGTTCATCGAGAAGAACGCCGCCTGACGCGGCGCATCCTTCCTTGCAGGCCCCGTGCGCGAGCGCGCGGGCGGGGCGGACGGCAGCGGGGTTTTAAGCGCATGCGGCGAGTGGTGGTGACGGGCATCGGCATGGTCTCGCCGCTGGGCGGTGACGCCGAGACCGGCTGGCGCAACATCCTGGCCGGCAAGAGCGGGGTGGGGGTGATCGAGGGGTTCGACACCGCCGATCTGGCCTGCCGCATCGCCGCGCAGGTGAAGCATGAAGGCGAGGCGGCCTTCGATCCCGATGACTGGATGGAGCCGAAGGAGCAGCGGCGCAACGACCGCTTCATCGTGTTCGCCGTGGCCGCCGCCGCGCAGGCGCTGGCCGATGCCGGATACGAACCGCGCACCGAAGAGGAGCGGGCCAGGGCAGGGGTGCTGGTCGGCTCCGGTATCGGCGGGCTCGATTCCATCGCCCGGGCGTCGCTGCTGCTGGAGGAGAAGGGGCCGAGACGCATCTCGCCGTTTTTCATCCCCGGTTCGCTGATCAATCTGGCCGGCGGCCTGATCTCCATCCGCCACGGGCTGAAAGGCCCCAACGCGGCGCAGGTGACGGCCTGTTCCACCGGCGCGCACGCCATTGGCGACGCGGCGCGCATCATCGCTGATGGCGACGCCGACGTGATGGTGGCCGGCGGCGCGGAGGCGGCCATCTGCCGGCTGGGCATCGCCGGCTTTCTGGCCTGCCGGGCGCTGTCCACCAAATACAATGATGCGCCCGAAAAGGCTTCACGCCCGTGGGACGAGGGGCGCGACGGCTTCGTGATGGGCGAGGGCGCGGGCATCGTGGTGCTGGAGGACTACGAGCACGCGAAGGCGCGTGGCGCGAGGATTTACGCGGAACTGGCCGGCTATGGCATGAGCGGCGACGCCTATCACATCACCGCCCCGGCGGAGGACGGCGACGGGGCGTATCGCTGCATGAAGATGGCGGTGGACAAGGCCGGCATCTCCGCCCATGACATCGACTACATCAACGCCCACGGCACCTCCACGCCGCTGGGCGACGAGATCGAGCTGAAGGCGGTGGAACGGCTGTTGGGCAATGACGCGACGGGCGTCTCCATGTCGTCCACCAAGTCGGCCATCGGCCACCTGCTGGGCGCGGCCGGGGCGGTGGAGGCGATCTTCTCCATTCTCGCCATTCGCGATCAGATCGCGCCGCCGACCCTCAATCTCGACAACCCGTCGGTGGAGACGGCCATCGATCTCACGCCCCATGAGGCGAAGCCGCGCCGGATCGACGTGGCGCTGTCCAACTCCTTCGGCTTCGGCGGCACCAATGCCTCCCTGCTGTTCCGCCGTGTGGCATGAGATTGGCAATGTTTCACTGCCGTGGCAGTTGCGGAGACCGCCCCGCGTCCTCATTTTGCCGCAAAGCGGCGTTTCCTGATGCCTGCCGGGGGGCGTGAGCGGGAATCATCGATTCCTCATG